>NZ_JABDWV010000012.1:0-229261 GCF_019685435.1 Rhizobium sp. NLR10b
CGCGCGGCCGCACCGACGTGCCGAAGATCGTCGACTGGTACATGCAGGGCAAGATCCAGATCGATCCGATGATCACCCACACGATGCCGCTCGAAGACATCAACAAGGGCTTCGACTTGATGCACAAGGGCGAAAGCATCCGCGGCGTGGTGGTGTACTGATGGCGGCAGCCAACTACCGGGTCGATCTCAGGCATTTCGATGAGCTCCCCGCGCGGGAGCTCTACGACCTCCTTCGAATGCGGGTCGATGTCTTCGTCGTCGAGCAGAACTGTCCCTATCCGGAACTCGACGGCAAGGACATCGATGCTCTGCATCTGCGACTGCTGGAGGGCGGTGACCTCCTGGCGGCGGCGCGGATCCTGAAACCACATGAGCCACAGGAGCCGTCAAAGATCGGCCGCGTCGTCGTCTCGCCTGCCCATCGCGGCAAACGTCTGGGCGATGCATTGGTGCGCGAATCGATCACCGCCTGTGAGCGGCTTTATCCGGCAAATCCGATCGCCTTGTCGGCGCAGGCCCATCTGCGCCGCTTCTATGAATCCTTCGGCTTTGTCGGGACGTCACAGGAATATCTGGAAGACGGCATTCCCCATGTCGATATGGTCAGACAGCCTGCCATTCATCCGGCATGAGGATACCGCCATGATCTATGTCGACGCCGATGCCTGCCCGGTGAAGCCGGAAATCCTGAAGGTTGCCGAACGCCACGGCCTTGAAGTTACCTTCGTCGCCAATTCCGGCCTGCGCCCGTCCCGCGATCCCATGATCCACAACGTCATCGTTTCCAACGCCTTCGATGCCGCCGATAACTGGATCGCCGAGCGCGCAGGCGCGGGCGACGTCGTCGTTACTGCCGACGTGCCGCTGGCCGTACGCTGCGTCGCGACCGGCGCTTTCGTCAGCGGCCCGACCGGACGTGTCTTCGATGAAACCAATATCGGCATGGCGAGCGCCATGCGCGATCTTGGTGCGTATCTGCGCGAAACCGGGGAAAGCAAAGGTTACAACGCCGCCTTCAGCCCGAAAGACCGCTCGCGATTCCTCGAGACCTTCGATCGCCTCTGCCGCCGCGCCAAGAACCTTTCCAGCGAGGCCGGCGGCCGGCCATGATCTCCTCCGCAGGCCGGCAAGAAACGGGTGGCATGGCAGCCATGCCGATTCCTACCTTGAAGACGGCCGTTCCCTCACTGATATAGGCACTATCGCAGACGACTGCGGCGTCCAGAGGATGCAACCGTCGCGGGGACGGCCTCGCTCTTGAACAAGGAGAGGCGTATGGCCTGGTTTCTGCTTTTTCTCGCCGGTCTTTTCGAATGTGGCTGGGCGATCGGCCTTAAATACACCGAGGGTTTCACGCGGCCGCTGCCGACGGCGCTGACCGTCATTTCAATGGTCGTGAGCGTCGTCCTGCTTGGCCTGGCGGTGAGGTATCTTCCGATCGGCACCGCCTATGCGGTCTGGACCGGCATCGGCACGGTCGGCACCGTGCTCCTCGGCATTTGGCTGCTTGGTGATGGGGCAAGTGTCTCCCGTCTCGCCTGCATCGCGCTGATCGTCACCGGCATCGCCGGCCTCAAGCTCACCGCCTGATTCCGAAATGCTGCGGGGCGCCGAAACGCCCCGCAGTCATTGTCCGTTTCAAGCCATCTTGCGGTTATCGACCGCAAAAGCGCCGGGACCGGAGAAAAACAGGTAGAGGAAGACGAAGCAGAACAAGATCGCGGCGTCGCCCTGGTTGAGGGCAGGGAAGAAGCTGTTCGGGGCATGCGCCATGAAATAAGCGACCGCCATTTGGCCGGCCAGCAGGAAGGCGACCGGACGCGTCAGCAGGCCGACCAGAATGAGGAGACCGCCGACAAGCTCCAGAAGAGCCGCGAAAAGCATCAATGGCGGCAGCGGGCCTGGCATCTGCGCAGCCGGAAAGGCGAAAAGCTTCATCGTGCCATGCTCGATGAACAGCAGTGCAGTGATGATTCTGAGAGCGGCCAGCCCATAGGGGCGATAGGCGGAAAGACGCTCGAAAGTTGACATTAAACCTCTCCATTAAAGAAATTGCAGCCGAGCGTTAGCCCGTCCCCGGCCGCGATTGAACACACGGATCGCTGACGGCCGTTCACTTTTTCGACAGCAGGCAACACGCGGCCGGATATCAGAGCGGGATATTGTCGTGTTTTTTCCAGGGATTGGCGAGATCCTTGTTGCGCAGCATCTTCAGACCGCGCGCCAGCCGCCGCCGGGTCGAATGCGGCATGATCACCTCGTCGATATAACCGCGCTCGGCAGCGACGAAGGGCGACAGGAACCTGTCCTCGTACATTTTCGTATGGGCGGCGATCTTCTCCGGATCGGCAATATCCTTGCGGAAGATGATCTCGACCGCGCCCTTGGCGCCCATCACGGCGATCTGCGCCGTCGGCCAGGCATAATTCAAATCGCCGCGCAGATGTTTAGACGCCATCACGTCATAGGCACCGCCAAAGGCCTTGCGGGTGATGACGGTGAGCTTCGGCACCGTTGCTTCCGCATAGGCGAAGAGCAGCTTGGCGCCATGCTTGATCAGGCCGCCATATTCCTGCGCCGTGCCCGGCAGAAAGCCCGGCACGTCGACGAACGTGACGATCGGAATATTGAAGCAGTCGCAGAAGCGCACGAAACGCGCCGCCTTGCGCGAGGCATCGCTGTCGAGCACGCCGGCCAGCACCATCGGCTGGTTGGCGACGAAACCGACGGTAGAGCCTTCGACGCGGCCGAAGCCGCAGACGATGTTTTTGGCGAAGCTCTCCTGGATCTCGAAGAAATCCCCCTCGTCCGCCACCTTCCGGATCAGCTCCTTGATATCATAGGGCTTGTTGGCGCTCGCCGGCACCAGCGTGTCGAGCGACGCATCGGTCTCGGTCACTGACTGGTAACATTCGATCTCAGGCACCGGCGACGTGTTCGAAAGCGGCAGGAAATCGATCAGCCGGCGCACCTGCAACAGCGTATCGACATCATTCTCATAGGCGCCGTCGGCAATCGACGAGCGCACCGTATGCACCACGGCGCCGCCGAGTTCTTCAGCCGTAACCGTCTCGTTGGTCACCGTTTTCACCACGTCGGGGCCGGTGACGAACATGTAGGAGGTATCGCGCACCATGAAGATGAAATCGGTCATGGCGGGCGAATAGACGTCGCCGCCGGCGCAGGGGCCCATGATCACGGAAATCTGCGGAATGACGCCCGAGGCAAGCACATTGCGCTGGAAGACTTCGGCATAACCACCAAGCGCGGCCACTCCTTCCTGGATGCGCGCGCCGCCGGCATCGTAGATGCCGACGATTGGCGCGCGGTTCTTCAGCGCCATGTCCTGCACCTTCATGATCTTCTCTGCATGCGCCTCCGAAAGCGAGCCGCCGAAGACGGTGAAGTCCTTGGCGAAGACGAAAACCGTGCGGCCGCTGACCGTGCCCCAGCCGGTAACGACGCCGTCGCCGGCGATACGGCTCTTATCCATGCCGAAATCAGTGGAGCGGTGCTCCACGAACATGTCGAACTCTTCGAAGGAGCCCTCGTCGAGGAAGAGGTCGATGCGCTCGCGCGCCGTCAGCTTGCCGCGCTTGTGCTGAGCATCGATGCGCTCCTTGCCGCCGCCTAGGCGGGCGATGCCGCGGCGGCGTTCCAGTTCTTCGAGAATTTCCTTCATGCGATCTCCCCTCGCCGCTCTCGCGGCCGATATGCGCTAGCGGCTGCGTCCGCTAAGCGAGAAAACCGAGCGAATCCGTGCAGCGACGTCCTCGGCGATGATGTCGTCGGCAAGTTTCGGATCGGCGGCGATACTGGTCACATCGAAGGCGCTGACGGCAATCACCGAGCCATCCTCGACCGAAGCCGCGTCGACGCTGATTTTGGCGACGTTGCGATCCTTTTGGAAACCGAGTCCCTTCTGGATCGAGACCACGCGGATCGTCAGCACCACCCGCGGCAGCACGGTGTCGCGCATCGTTGCATTGATCGCGGCATTGACGCGGTCGTTGATCCCGGCAAGCAGCTCGGCCGGGATGTTCGGGCCGGAAAGAACGACGGCGCTGCGCACATCATAGAGCGGCGCCTTCGGCTTGTTGGCCGAGAGGCTGCCGCAGGCCGTCAGCGCGATACAGACGAGCACGGTCCGGCAAAAACACGACCTCAGCCAATCCATCGCAAAATCCCGCACCACCCGTTGGAGTCGCAGATTTCGCCATAATGTCTGAGAAGGCAATATGTTTCAGGCGCTTAGGGCGAAAAAAACGTCCGCTGCCGCTTTGAACTCGGCAAAGCGCTTGGCCCGCCGCTCTTCGGCTTCCTCGTCGCGCCCCCAATGCTCGATCGTCCAGTCCTCATCGAGATGCGCAAGCGACCATGTCTCCTCCACCGTCACCCGGCCCTCGGCCAAGGCAACCGCTAGGATCGCCGAGCCGGTCAGCGTCGTGATCGTATGGAGGGCGGCGAGCGCCATCGCACTCTGATGCCGCGCCAGCGTCACGGCGAAGGCAGCGGTCGCCTCACGCGGCTGTTCGTGATGCATTACCCCCTCGACGAGAATGAAACGGGCACCGAGATCGCTGGCCGCCCAGTCGATGATCGGGTCCCAACGTTCCCTCTGGCGCTCGACCAGCAGCTCCGGCCCGTCGGCGCGGTAGCAGATGAGGTCGCTCGAGGAAAAGCGGAGAATGTCTTCGAAGATCGCCTGCGTATTGGTTGTCACACCATCCAGCGCGGTGTTGACCAGCCGGGTCACCGGCATAGTGACCGGATCGATTTCCTCGCCCTGCCCACGCCATTCGGCGGCGACAAGTTGTGCGAGCGCCTCTGTAGGAACGGCAAGAACCTGCCGTGCCGGCGTGCGCACCGACTTGCCGTCGAGCATGATTGCGAAACTGCCCTCGTGCTCGGCGACCGCCACGTCGGTGTAGAAACGCTTCGGCAGCGGCTTTTTCGTCTGGATCTGGGCTCGACGGATGGGATCGGGATGGCTCAGTCCCTCGGACAGATCGTTCAGCAGATCGCGCATGGGCTCACCTCAGGAAAAATGGCGCAATATCTCGTTCGGATGGTAGGCGATCGCATCGGCGCCGTTGGCGATCAGCTCATCCACGCTGGCATAACCCCAGGCAACACCGATCGCTTTTGCGCCGGCAGCCTTTGCCATCTGCATATCGTAAACCGCGTCGCCAATGACAATGGTATCGGCGGCATTCATCCCGGTTTCGTCGCAGCATTCCGTCACCATGGCCGGATGCGGCTTGGAGGGGCAGTCGTCGGCGGTGCGCGCAACGACAAAATGCTTGTCGAAGCCGTGCGTCTCCATCACCAGCTTCAGCCCGCGCCGGGATTTGCCGGTCACCGCCCCGATCAGCAGATCCTCGCGGCCGCTGATCGCATCGATCATCTCGCGAATGCCGGCAAACAGCGGCTCTCTGTGGTCGAGATCCCTACGCACGATCGTAAACAGCGATTTATAATGCGCCGTCATGTCGATGTCTTCCTGCTCGACATGCGGCCTGCCCTGCATGCGGGCGATCGCGATATCCAGCGACAGGCCGATAATGGCCTTGGTGTCGTCAAATCGAGGTTCCGCCTTGCCGAACTTCGCGAAGGTGCGGCGCATCGTTTCGTGGATCAGCCCGGCACTGTCGACCAATGTGCCGTCGCAATCAAAAAGCGCAAGTTTCATGCTTCGTCGTCCAGGATGGGAGCCGAATTTTCATCGAAGCCGAGCAAATTCCAGCTCTGCACCATATGCGGCGGCAAAGGCGCGGTGACGCGCAGCCGGCCGCCGGAGGGATGCGGAATGTCGATATGGCGGGCGTGCAGATGCAGCCGCTTCTGGATACCGCCGGGAAAATCCCAGTTCGGATCATCGTCGAAATATTTGGGATCGCCGATGATCGGATGGCCGATGTGCAAAGCGTGAACACGAAGCTGGTGTGTGCGCCCCGTATAGGGCTCCATCTCCAGCCAGGCGAGACGTTGCGCCGCCGTCTCGACGATGCGGTAATAGGACACGGCATGATCGGCGCCCTCTTCGCCATGCTTGGCGATGCGCATGCGGTCGCCATCAGCCGTCGGCTCCTTGACGAGCCAAGTCGAAATCTTGTCCTCACGCTTGCGCGGCACGCCTTTCACCAGAGACCAATAGGTCTTCTTCGTATCGCGCTCGCGGAAGGCGGCCGTCAGCTTCTGTGCCGCGCCCCGGGTGCGGGCGATGACGAGCACGCCTGACGTGTCGCGGTCGAGGCGGTGAACGAGGCGCGGCTTCTCGCCCTTCGGGCTGGTCCAGGCCTCGAGCATCTGGTCGATATGCCTGGCGACACCTGAACCGCCCTGCACGGCAAGGCCGGCCGGTTTGTTGAGGACGATCACCTTGTCGTCCTCATGCAGCACCATGCGTGACAGGAGGTCGAAATCCGTGGAATGTTTGAGATCCTTGCCGGCGATCGGCCCGGTTTTCAGCCTGGCGTCGACATCGAGCGGCGGCACGCGCACCGTCTGACCGGGCTGCACGCGTGCATCCGATTTCACGCGTCCGCCGTCCACGCGTATCTGGCCGGAGCGCAGCAGCTTCTGCAGCGGCCCGAAGCCCAGCCCGGGAAAATGCACCTTGAACCAGCGATCGAGCCGCATGCCCGCCTCGTCAGGTTCAACCTTTATATGTTCTATGCCAGCCATGAATAGTCTTTCGGAAATTGCAGCGCGGGCCAAGCCGGCGTTCTTGCCGCAGCCTTAGAGCATTTTCATGCAAAACGGAAACCGGAATCAGACCAAAGCGCGCATGATGGCGAGGCCCGCGAACACTGCCGCCATCGAAAGGCCGACGCTGGCTGCTATGTAGAGGCCGCCGGCGACAGCCTCGCCGCGCTCGAAGAGCGAGATGGCATCGAGCGAGAAGGCCGAGAAGGTGGTGAAGCCGCCGAGAAAACCGGTGATCAACAGCAGGCGCAGTTCCACCGATGCGTTGAACTTCCGCGCGACCAGTTCGGCAAAGACACCAATGACGAAGCAGCCGACGACATTGACCGCGAGAGTGCCCCAGGGAAAGGCCGGCCCCAGGAGCCTCAGCGCCCATTGACCGACAAAATATCTGAGGACGGAACCGATGGCGCCACCGACGGCGACGAGGAGAGCCTGGATCATGGGCGGAATATCCGAGTTTGAGAACGCAGCCGATCGTGACGGAATAAATTCTTTAAATTCAGTAAAATGCTAACAACTTTCTTATGCCGGCGCCAAGGTCCTGTCGATACTGTGCCGGCATGACCCAGCTCCTGTCCATTTCGGCAAGCACCGCCGCCATTGCCCTGGAAACGCTGAGAATACCGCAGCGCGTCGCCACGAGCACCGCCGCCCGCGACTCGCGCCGGCTCGCTGACCGGCAGTTAAAGGCCGAAGGCACCGAAGGAGTCGACGATCCCGCCAGTATCATCCAGTCGACCGAAGTGGCACTCGACCTGATGGAGAGGGGCAATCGTCAGCCGCAGGCCGGCCTCAAGCAGGCGCTGCAGTCCTACGAAGACGTCTGAGGCAACCGCCTCTCCAGCGAAAAGCCCGCGTCGCGGGCTTTTCTGTCTTAACCAGCCTGTGCTCACTTGCCTTGCGCCGAAAGTACCTGCAGCACCAAGTCAATCTTGCCGGCTTTCTCGAAGCTCAGCGTCACCGGCACCGTATCGCCCTGCTTGAACGGCGTCTTCACCTTCTGGAACATCAGATGCAGGTTGCCGGGCTCAAGCTTCACGGTCTGGCCTGCAGCAACGGCGATGCCATCCTTCAGCTGGCGCATCCGCATGACATTGTCCTTCGTCACCATCTCGTGAATCTGAACCTCACCGGCTGCCGGCGAGCTTACCGACACCAGTCGATCGTCCGTCTGGCCGTTATTCTTCACCGTGAAGAAGCCGCCGCCGACCGGCTGGCCTGGCAGCATCGCCTTGGCGAAGCCGCCGGAGATTTCGAGGTCGCCAGCCTTGACCGTTTCCCCGGCCGGGGCCCCAGCCGCCATAGCGGACATGTCCATGCCGGCTTTGCCGGTCGCGTCCATGCCGGCTTTGCCGGTCGCGTCCATGCCGGGCATGCTCATCCCAGCCATGTCGTCATGGTCGTGGCCATGATCTTCGCCGGCAACGATCTTCAGCAGCGGCGCCGGGCTTTTTAGCTCATGCGCATCGCCGCCAGCCATTGCCACCTGATCCCAGACCGTGACCGCAGCGCCGCAGAGCTGCGTCACCGGAAAGGCAAGCGAGCTGCCGGCCTCGACGCCCGAAACCTTCCCCTGGATGACGAAAGCATCGTAGAAATCATCAGAAAGATTGCCATTCTTCCAGCGGATCTCGATAGCGCCCGTCTTCACCTTGTCGCCGTGATTGTCGTAGGTCTTCTGGTAGTCGCCCTTGATCACTTCGAGCTCCCAACCGGCCTTTGGCTGCGGCTTGGCGAAGACGAAACCTTCCGGCAGTTTCACCCGCACTTCCGTGGTCGCCTTGCCATCACAGCCATGCGGCACCTGCAGCGTGGCGAGAATCGTGGTGTCCAGCGGCACCTCGCGGTCGAGGAAGCTGACATGCGCCTCGGCGCCGGCGAAGGCGGTAGCGGAAAGAAGCGCGGAAAGCGCGAAAGTCTTGATTGTTTTCATCGGATATCTCCTCGCCGGTCGCTATCTTCTTTGGGCGAACCGGCATTCTGCGTCTTAGGTTGCGGAGGCAGATCAGATGAGGGAAGGAGGCGCACGCGAATTTGCCCGGCTGACGGCGCTGACGCCGGCAACGGCCGCGGCCTCCATCGGAACATTGACGAGCGAGGCGAGCTTGCGCGCGAGCCACGAACCCGCATCCGGCATCGGCAGGATCACCGACGCAGACAGCCGGCAGGCTTCGCAATTCGGCTTGAAGCCGACAGTCTTGCCTCCCGCCTCCTTCACTGTGACGCAGAGCGACGCAAAGCTGCCATCCGGCAGCATGTAGGCCGCGGCATCATAACCATCTGAAGCGGCAGCCTGCGGGGCCTGATGGGAGAATCCGAGCAAAAGCAGGCCCAAGGCGCAAAACATGCGCAGGAAGAGCATCGCTTTCAGTCCTGTCCGCCGCATGAAATCCCCTTCAACAGCAAGTCGCGATAGCCGTTTTCACGGCCGAATGCAAAAGCAGATTTGCCGCAGATCGCGCCCTGCCGTGAGTATGGCGACAAAAATTTGTCAGGTCACGACATTTGGCCTTGCCAAGTGCTGCGCCCGCCGGATAATTGCGGCCAACCCTGTTGGGAGAATCCGGTGCTTGTGCCACCGGTGCCGAAGGAGCAACCGCCCCGGAAACTCTCAGGCCAAAGGACCAGCAAGGGGGCAGACGGAACTCTGGAGAGAAGCGTTCTCGAAACGCTCGCCGAAGGGATAACAATCTCAGGCAAAGGGACAGAGGGGGCTCAGGAGAGAAGCGCGCAGCCGCGCCTTCAGATTTGAGCCCGCGCCTCAGCAAAAGGCGCAAACCCCGGAGGCGTCGTTTGGACGATACTGCTGCCCTCAAGAAAACCCCGCTGCATGCCCTGCATCTTTCGCTCGGCGCCCGCATGGTGCCGTTTGCGGGTTACGACATGCCGGTGCAATATCCCGCCGGCGTCATGAAGGAACATCTTCATACCCGCGCCGAGGCTGGCCTCTTCGACGTCTCCCACATGGGCCAGGTCATCGTGAAGGCGAAGTCGGGCAGCTATGAGGATGCGGCGCTGGCGCTCGAAAGCCTTGTGCCTGTCGATATTCTCGGGCTCCCGGCAGGCCGCCAGCGCTATGGCTTCTTCACCGACGATACCGGCGGCATTCTCGACGATCTGATGATCACCCATCTCGACGACCACCTTTTCGTCGTCGTCAACGCCGCCTGCAAGGAGGCCGATCTCGCCCATCTGCAGGCCCATATCGGCGACCAGTGCGATATCACCCTTTTGGATCGCGCGCTGATCGCGCTGCAGGGACCGCGGGCGGTCGAGGTTCTCGCCGAACTCTGGGCCGACGTCGCGGCGATGAAATTCATGGATGTGCGCCACTGCCGCCTGCACGACGTTTCCTGCCTTGTCTCGCGTTCCGGCTATAGCGGCGAGGACGGCTTCGAAATCTCCGTCCCGGCTGACAAGGCCGAAGATGTCGCCATGCGGTTGCTCGAACATCCGGACGTCCAGGCGATCGGCCTCGGCGCCCGTGACTCCCTGCGTCTGGAAGCCGGCCTCTGCCTTTATGGCAACGACCTCGACACCACCACCTCGCCGGTCGAGGCAGCGCTCGAATGGGCGATGCAGAAGGCGCGGCGGGCCGGCGGCGCACGCGCCGGCGGCTTTCCGGGCTCCGGCCGCATCCTCTCCGAACTCGAAAACGGCGCGGCCCGCCGTCGTGTCGGCCTGAAGCCGGAGGGCAAGGCGCCGGTGCGCGGCCATGCCAAGCTTTACGCCGATGCCGAGGGCAAGACCGAAATCGGCGAAGTCACATCGGGCGGCTTCGGCCCCAGCGTCGAAGGTCCCGTCGCCATGGGCTATCTGCCGATCTCCCATGCTGCGGTGGGCACCCAGGTCTATGCCGAGGTGCGCGGCAAGTTCCTGCCCGTCACTGTCTCCGCCCTGCCCTTCGTCACGCCGACCTACAAACGCTGAAACCCTGTTTTCCGAAAGGATTTTTCCATGCTGAAATTTACCGCTGAACATGAATGGCTCGAGCTCGACGGCGATGTCGCAACCGTCGGCATCACCACCTATGCCGTCGAACAGCTCGGCGATCTCGTCTTCGTCGAACTGCCGGAAGTCGGCAAGAGCTTTGCGAAGAACGACGATGCGGCAACCGTCGAATCCGTCAAGGCGGCCTCCGAAGTCTATTGTCCGCTCGACGGTGAGATCACCGCGGTCAACGAGGCAATCGTCGCCGATCCCTCGCTCATCAACTCCGATCCTCAAGGCGCCGGGTGGTTCTTCAAGCTCAAGCTCAAGAACCCAGCCGATGCCGACGGCCTGCTCGACGAGGCCGCCTACAGGGAGCTCACCGCGTAATGACGACGCCGACCGAATTCCAGTTCACCGACTATCAGCCCTACGATTTCGCCAATCGCCGGCATATCGGCCCCTCGCCGACGGAGATGACCGAGATGCTGAAGGTGATCGGCTATAGCAGCCTCGACGGCTTGATCGATGCGACGCTACCACCCGCCATCCGCCAGAAGGCGCCGCTCGTCTGGGGGGCGCCGATGACCGAGCGCGAGGCGCTCGACAAGCTGCGCGAGACCGCCAACAAGAATAAGGTGCTCGTTTCGCTGATCGGCCAGGGTTACTACGGGACGATCACGCCGCCGGTCATCCAGCGCAACATCCTGGAAAATCCTGCCTGGTATACGGCCTATACGCCTTACCAGCCGGAGATCAGCCAGGGCCGCCTCGAAGCGCTGCTGAACTACCAGACAATGATTTGTGACCTGACCGGCCTCGACGTCGCCAACGCCTCGCTGCTCGACGAGGCGACCGCCGCCGCCGAAGGCATGGCGATGGCCGAGCGCGTCTCCAAGTCGAAGGCGAAGGCCTTCTTCGTCGATGCCGACTGCCATCCGCAGACCATCGCCCTCATCCGTACCCGCGCCGAGCCGCTGGGCTGGAGCGTCATCGTCGGCAATCCCTTCACCGATCTCGATCCGGTCGATGTCTTCGGCGCGATCTTCCAGTATCCTGGCACGCATGGTCACGTGCATGACTTCACCGGCCTGATCTCCCGCCTGCACCAGACCGGCGCAATCGCCGTGGTCGCAGCCGACATTCTGGCGCTGACGCTGCTGAAATCACCTGGCGAAATGGGCGCCGATATCGCCATCGGCTCCTCGCAGCGCTTCGGCGTTCCCGTCGGCTACGGCGGTCCGCATGCGGCCTATATGGCGGTCAAGGATGCCATCAAGCGCTCCATGCCCGGCCGCCTCGTCGGCGTGTCCGTCGATTCCCGCGGCAACCGCGCCTATCGCCTGTCGCTGCAGACCCGCGAACAGCATATCCGCCGCGAGAAGGCGACCTCCAACATCTGCACCGCCCAGGTGCTGCTTGCCGTCATGGCGTCGATGTATGCCGTCTTCCACGGCCCGAAGGGCATCAAGGCAATCGCCCAGCAGGTGCACCAGAAGGCCGTGCTGATGGCCAAGGGCCTGGAGAAACTCGGCTACAAGGTCGAGCCCGAAAGCTTCTTCGATACGGTCACCGTCGATGTCGGCCACATGCAAGGCCTGATCCTGCGCGCCGCCGTCGCCGAGGGCGTCAATCTGCGCAAGGTCGGCGAAACCGGAATCGGCATCAGCCTCGACGAGCGCACGCGCCCCGCGACGCTCGAAGCAGTCTGGCGCGCCTTCGGCGGCAATTTTGCCATTGCTGATTTCGAGCCATCCTACCGCCTGCCGAAGGACCTGCTCAGGACCAGTGATTATCTCACCCACCCGATCTTCCACATGAACCGGGCCGAAAGCGAGATGACGCGTTACATCCGCCGGCTCTCCGACCGTGACCTCGCGCTCGACCGCGCCATGATCCCGCTCGGCTCCTGCACGATGAAACTCAATGCCACCGCGGAAATGTTGCCGATCACCTGGCCGGAATTTTCCGACATCCATCCCTTCGTGCCGGCAGACCAGGCGCTCGGCTATCGCGAAATGCTTGATGATCTCACGGAAAAGCTCTGCGCCGTCACGGGCTACGACGCCTTTTCCATGCAGCCGAATTCCGGCGCGCAAGGCGAATATGCCGGCCTGCTGACCATCCGCAACTACCACATCGCCAACGGCGAAGGCCATCGCGACGTCTGCCTGATCCCGACCTCGGCGCACGGCACCAACCCTGCCTCGGCGCAGATGGCCGGCATGAAGGTTGTCGTCATCAAGGTGCGCGAAAACGGCGACATCGACATGGAGGATTTCCGCGCCAAAGCCGAGGAGCATGCGGCCAATCTCTCCTGCTGCATGATCACCTATCCCTCGACGCACGGCGTGTTCGAGGAGACGGTCAAGCAAATCTGCGAACTGGTGCATCAGCACGGCGGCCAGGTCTATCTCGACGGCGCCAACATGAACGCCATGGTCGGCCTGTCCCGCCCCGGTGACATCGGCTCCGACGTCTCCCACCTCAACCTGCACAAGACCTTCTGCATCCCGCATGGCGGCGGAGGCCCCGGCATGGGCCCGATCGGCGTCAAGGCACATCTGGCGCCCCACCTGCCGGGCCACCCTGAAACCGACGGTCGTCCGGGCGCGGTTTCAGCAGCCGCTTTCGGCTCCGCGTCGATCCTGCCGATCTCCTGGAGCTACTGCCTGATGATGGGCGGCGAAGGCCTGACGCAGGCGACCAAGGTGGCGATCCTCAACGCAAACTATATCGCTGCCCGGCTGAAGGGCGCTTATGACGTGCTCTACAAATCGAAGACCGGCCGCGTCGCGCATGAATGCATCATCGACACGCGCCCGCTGGTCGACAGCGCCGGCGTCACCGTCGATGACGTCGCAAAGCGCCTGATTGACTGCGGCTTCCATGCGCCGACGATGAGCTGGCCTGTATCAGGCACGCTAATGATCGAGCCGACGGAAAGCGAGACCAAGGCCGAACTCGACCGCTTCTGCGAGGCGATGCTGGCGATCCGCGAGGAAGCCCGGGCCATCGAGGAAGGCCGCATGGACAAGGCCGACAACCCGCTGAAGAACGCCCCGCACACGGTGGAAGACCTTGTCGGCGAATGGGATCGTCCCTACAGCCGGGAACAGGCCTGCTTTCCGCCCGGCGCCTTCCGCGTCGACAAATACTGGTCGCCGGTCAACCGAGTCGACAATGTCTATGGCGACCGCAACCTGATCTGCACCTGCCCGCCGGTGGAAAGTTACGCAGAGGCGGCGGAATAACAGCAATTGCACAAGCCCTCCCGTGCCGTTCGGGAGGGCTTGCACGCCGGCATTGCACAGGCGGCGAACGGCGGACTGAACCCGGCCCCTTTTCAAGGCATTGGATTCAAATTTAACCTTTCTTAGCAAGTGTCTGTTAGCAATTTCAAATGGGCGGTTTTCCCTACCGGAAACGTCGCCATCGATCTTGGTTTTGCGTGCAGGTTCTTATGCGTCCATCGGCTGTATCAGCAATTCTCCTCGCCGCCGTGATCCTGTCGGGATGCTCTACAAGTTCCGGCGCCGAAGATGTACTCACCCCTGTGCCGTCGAAGGAAACTACCAACGCCATCACGAAGCCGAGCGGCCCGATACCGGCCGCTGCCGTTGGCGACGCCGCCCCGCAGGCAAGCCCGCCGCAGGAAGCATTGAGCTGGACCGGACCGGTTCCGGAACCTCAGGCGCTGGTGCCGACGGAGAGACCGGTCGGCATGCCGATGCCGACGGAACGGCCGGTTGCGATGTTGATGCCTGCCAATCCGGGGATTGATCCGGATGCCGGCCCGAAATCACCGACGCGCTCGCGAATTTATAGCCACCGATTCCGCGACGCCAAACCGATCAACTTCGGCTCGACCTCACCCCGAAAGCTCGCCGTGCATGGCGTCGACGTCTCGCGCTGGCAAGGCGAGATCGATTGGGACACTCTGCGGCAGCAAGGCGCGAATTTCGTCTACATCAAGGCGACCGACGGCGGCGATCACCTCGATCCGATGTTCAGAAAGAACTGGCGCCGGGCCAAGGAAGCAGGCCTGAAACACGGCGCCTATCACTTCTTCTACTGGTGCCGGACAGCCGGCGAACAGGCCGACTGGTTCATCCGCAACGTTCCGAAGGAAGCCAACGCGCTTCCGCCCGTCATCGACGTCGAGTGGAACGGTGAGTCGAGCTGCAAGCGCCGCATCTCCCCGGCTCGGGTTCGAGAAAAGATGCAGGTCTTCATGGACAAGCTCGAGCGTCATTACGGCCAGCGCCCGATCATCTACACGGCGCCGGATTTCTATCGCGACAATCTGAAAGGTCAGATGCTCGATTATCCCTTCTGGCTGCGCTCGGTCGCCGCTCACCCGTCCAAGGTCTATCCCGGCCGCAAATGGCTGTTCTGGCAATATTCCGGCTCCGGCCTCTCCGACGGCGTCGACGGCAAGATCGACCTCAACGTCTTCAACGGCAGTGAAAGCGATTGGCACAACTGGGTGGTGTCACGTTAATCTCGACAGCCTGAAAGCCCATGTCCTTGCCTTCGTCACAGCCTATTACTGTGCCAAGCACCTCAAGGCTTTGCGGTGGCGAACGCCCTACCAGGCAATCTGCGATGCCTGGACAAAAGACCCCTCAATCCTCAAAATCAATACGCACCAGTTCATTAGGGGCCGATCCTTTCTATGGCGCGAAGCGCTCTCGGTCCGAAACGGGGGCCCGGGCGGTTGGTGACGCCGAGATCCATGGGTATCCCGGTGATCGCAACCTGGAGATTGCCGAAGTCCGGCTCATCGTCTGCGACCTGCATATAGGGTGCGCTGAGGAATGTCGGTACGCCGGCATATGGCGCCAGTCTCGTGCCGTTCTTGGAGATGATCTTCTCCGCCACTTTCCGAAACCTCTCATCGAATATCTCACCACCATTGGCGTCCGCGAAATCTGCGCGCATCTGTTCGAGTCGGTTTTTGTCCCACACCATGAGCATATGTCTTCGCTTCGGTCCCGTCTCAGGCGACAAAGGGATTGAGAAGGTAATTGGTATCGTTGTAGCAATTGCTATCAATGAGAAATCGACATGATCGCTGCAAAACCCAATTTACGTGTTTCCCGACTCTCTGCCCCGCCCATTCCTTCCGTCATTGCCTGGAGCCGCGAATATAAAGGCAACAAGGGGCCGCTCATCGATCTATCGCAAGCCGTACCCGGCTATCCCGCCCATCCGGAGATGCTTCGCCGGCTTGCCGAGGCGGCCGGACAACAGGCGATGACAGGCTACGGTCCAATCGAAGGCGAGCCCCTGTTACGCAAGGCCTATGCAGCACATCTCGCCGCGCTTTACGGCGCCGACCTTTCCGAAGGCAATATCCACATCACCGCCGGCTGCAATCAGGCGTTCATGTGCGCGGCGATCGCCCTTGCTGGCGCGGGCGATACGGTGGCTCTCACCAATCCCTTCTATTTCAATCACGATACGACGCTGTCGATGCTGGGAATCGGACGTCGATTGGTTGAGTGCGATCCTGCCAGCGGTTTTCTGCCTAACCCGAGTTCGACCGAAGCAGCACTTGCGGCCGGCGCCAAGGTGCTGGCAGTCGTCTCACCCAACAATCCGACCGGAGCGGTATATCCGCCAAGCCTGCTGCACGAGCTTTCAGTTCTTTGCCGGAAGTATGGCACCTGGCTGATCCTTGATGAAACCTATCGCGATTTCCTGGGCGAGGATTACGGCCGGCCGCACTCACTCCTGTCCGAGCCGGGTTGGGAGGACACGGTCGTCCTTCTTTACAGTTTTTCGAAATCCTTTTGCATCCCCGGCCACAGGCTGGGTGCCATCACGGCAGGACCCAAGCTCGTCGCCGAGATCGCCAAGGTGATGGACAATATGCAGATCTGCGCACCGCGCTCGGCTCAGATCGCCGTTGCATCGGCTATCCCCGCGCTTGCCGATTGGCGGGCCGGCAACCGGCTGGAAATCGCGCGCCGGGCGGATGCGTTAAAGCTGGTCTTTTCCAGCTTGCATGATTGGGAAATAGGAGCGATCGGCGCATATTTCGCCTTCGTCCGTCACCCTTTCGCCGATCGATCATCTTCAGAGATCGCCGAAAGACTCGCCAGGGAATCGGGCATCGTCTGTTTGCCCGGCGCCTATTTCGGCGAGAGACAAGAGCATTACCTCAGACTTGCCTTTGCCAATGCGGATGTTGCCTCGATAGGGCTATTGTCGGAGCGGCTCCGCTAGAACGTGGCAATCGACCTCCGCCGGAAGTTCACGATAGCCGCCGCGCCAATAGATGAGCGGCCCTATGCCTTGTCGGACTTGGATGGCGCAAATATGCCCGATCAGAATCGCATGGGAATGATGGTGGAATTCCGTTTCGAGCTTGCAGTCCAGCACGGTAAGAGCGTTTTCGAGAACGGGCGCGCCAGTCGTGAGGCGATACCATCCCGCATTACCGAAGCGTTCCACGCCCTTGCGTCCGTCGAAACCTGCAAAGGATTGCGCCACCTGCTGCTGGTCGGCCGCGAGCACGTTGACACAGAAACAGCCGTACCGCTGCAATACCGGCCACGAGGAAGATGCGCGGTTGACACTGACGATGACGGAGGGCACCTCCGCCGA
This sequence comes from Rhizobium sp. NLR10b, assembly GCF_019685435.1. Classification (NCBI taxonomy): domain Bacteria; kingdom Pseudomonadati; phylum Pseudomonadota; class Alphaproteobacteria; order Hyphomicrobiales; family Rhizobiaceae; genus Rhizobium; species Rhizobium sp. NLR10b. The sequence goes on from NZ_JABDWV010000012.1 coordinate 17,259, forward strand.
CAATGAAGAGACCGAGGTTGCGGTGAAGCCGGTGTGGTCTTGTCCGTCGCCGACCGTGATCACACTGACCGCACCCGCCAGATGACGCATCGAAAGCTTGAAATCTGCTTCGCTGATCAAAGCCGCTGCACTCATCGGGCCGGCGTCTGCGTTTTGGCAAAACGGTTTGCCGGCATTGAAAGACCGAGGTTTTCGCGCAAGGTCCTTCCCTCATATTCCTCGCGGAACAGACCGCGGCGGCGAAGCTCGGGCAGGACGAGCCCCACGAAATCCTCGAGGCTGGACGGCAGAGTCGGGAACATCAGGATAAAGCCATCGGCGGCCCGCGTCTCGAACCATTCCTCCATAAAGTCGGCGATCTGGGTGGGCGTACCTGTAATGCCATTTCCGGTATGCTTCTCGGCATAGTGCCGGATGAGCTCGCCGACGGTATGGCCGCTCCTGACGAAACCGACCAGTTCGTCGAACAAGGCGCGTGAACCCTTCGGCGCCGCCGGAAGCCGATCCATGGGGAAGGGCTTATCGAGCGGCACGTCGCGCAAGTCCGCTTCCAGGAATTCGGAAAGCATTAACCGGCCGACATCAGGATGCATCTTGTCGATCAGATAGTCGACCTTCGCCTTCGCCTCGGCTACCGTTTCACCGACGTTGAGAACGATGCCCGGCATGATCTTCAGGTCGTCGGCATCGCGCCCATAGGCCGGCATCCGGCTCTTGACGTTTTCGTAGAAGGCCCTGTTCCGCTCGATATTCGACGCGAGGCTGAAGACGATCTCGGCAGTGCGCGCCGCCATGTCCATTCCGGGTTCTGAACCGCCGGCCTGGGCGATGACGGGACGGCCCTGGGGCGTTCGCGCAATGTTGAGGGGTCCGCGGACCTGGAAATGCTTGCCTTTGTGATTGAGGGTGTGGTGCTTGTCCTTGTCATAATAGACACCGTTTTCGCGGTCGAGAAGCAGAGCACCTTCCTCGAAGCTGTCCCAAAGGCCGAAAACGACATCGACGAATTCGTTGCCGCGCTCATAGCGTAGCGCGTGCGGATCAAGTCCCTCGCGATTGAAGTTGTAGCCGGTTTCGTCATGGTCGGAGGTGACAACATTCCAGCAGACGCGCCCGTTGCTCAGATGGTCGATCGAGGCGAACAGGCGGGCGACATTGTATGGCTCGTAATAACTTGTCGACACCGTCGCAACGAGACCGAGATTGCTGGTCGTGACCGCCAATGCTGATAGCAGTGAGAGGGGTTCGAAGCGATTCATCTTGGTCGGAATACGGGCAAGCGCATTCGGATCACCGACGGCGGCAGCCGGAGAATCCGCCATGAACATGAAATCGAACTTGGCCGCCTCGGATCGTTTGGCGACATCGAGCAGATGGGCGAAGTCATTGGCGCCGCCGACATCGCTGGCCGGATGCAGCCACGAGGCTGGATGAAAGCCGAAAGTGTAGACGAAGGTCCCAAGTTTCATCTTGTCAGTTCGCGCCATCGAGCTCTCCCCCTTATGCATGCTGCCGATTGAAGGTGGCCGCGCAAATTATCACCAGGCGCAAATTTTCATCAACATCGCGGCGCTAAGGTCCGTTTTAGATTTTCTAAACGTTCACTTGGGGGCTGACACCAAAGCTTGCTGACGGGAAATGGCGACGAGCCAGTCGCGGAATTCGCGGCCGCGCGGCTTTTGCAGTGCCGCGCGGTCCCAGGCGAGAAAGTAGCTTTCGCGCAGCGGAATCCGCATATCGACGGGAGTGACGAGCGTCTGCGCCTCGAGCTCATCTGATATCATCGACATCTGCGCGAGGACGACGCCACGCTTGTTGACGGCTGCATCGATCGCGCTGCTCGACAGGGTAAAGGAGAGGCCGGGCGTCGACGCGTCGAACGGTATACCGGCCATGGCCGCAAACTCCGCCCAGCTTGGGTAAGGCGTGAAGTGCCTTTCCCACTCGACATGCAGAAGCGGCTGCTCGAAGAGATCTCGGGCCGCGTGCGCGCGATCCTGCATTAGCGACGGCGAGCAGACAGGCACGACCCAATCGCGAAACAGTTCAGTATAATGGTCGTGCTGCAGGACGTCCGACCCGTAGCTTACGCGGAAATCGACATCGTCGAAACCAATCCTGGGCTCCTTGTCCCGTCCAATAATTCTCACTTGAACATCGGGGTGTAGGGCCTGCCAGTCGAAGATTCGCCTGCCGATCCATTTGTTGACGACGGAAGAAAGTGCGCTAAGGACCAGCGGCGTCTCGTTGCGTGCCCTTTCCAATAACTGCTGAGCGAACGCAAATTGCTCAAATCCCTTCGAAATCTCCTGATGATAAAGCCGGCCCCAGGCGGTCAGCTCAACGGTTCGCCCGCTCCGCTCCAGCAGCGAAACTCCAAGAAAACTTTCGATCTTGTGAATTTGCTGGCTGATTGCCCCCGGCGAGACCTTGAGCTCCAGTGCCGCAGCCGTCACGCCGCCGCAACGCCCCACCGCCTCGAAGGCTTGCAGACCCTTGAGCGGGATCGTCTTGAAGCGCTCATCGATCACTTGCAGAACCTCCCGTGGTGTGCGCCAACTCAATTTGCCATCGGATGAAACGTCCCTGCGAACTGGAACCGGTCGCCTGGATGGGTAATCTCAACATATGTCACCGTCCGGCCGTTCTGCCAGGTCTGCCGGATTAGGCTAAGGCACGCCTGGCCTCTTTTTATCTCCAGCATTCGCGCCGTCGCCGTATCGGCCGAGACGGCGCGGATGACGTGTTTGGCCTTGGACCAGGGAACTTCTGCAAGCAGCCATTTGCCGGGCGGGATCGAGGCGAAGCTCTCGTCGCGCGCACGTGGGACGGCGTCGAGCATGATGATCCGCCGTTCGATGGCATTGGGTCTGCCGTCCACGATATGCAGGCATTGAAGCCTGAGTATCTCCGCATCGGGAGCTTCCGACAGCTGTTGTGCGTCCGTTTCTCCAAGGCGTTCGACTTTACGGGTGAGAAGCTCGAAGCGGTGTTCGTGCCCGGCCAGTTCCGCTTCGGTGCTGATATCCTGAATATCCATTACCGTGCGGTCGATCTGGGGCGACGCAACAAACGAACCGGTCTTGCGCCTTCTGACGATCATGCCGCGCTCGACCAGAGCCGACAGTGCCTTGCTGACGGTCATGCGCGAGCATTGATATTCCGCGACCAGTTCATGTTCTATGGGAATACGGTCGCCGGGCCGCCAATCGCCGCTAATGATCTTCGCCTCGATATCCATGTAAATGCGCTGATAAATCGACACCAAGTCCACACCTCGTTGGGCGTCACTATCAAAGTGCCGGAGCGGTCGCGTCACGCCGGCAAAGATTGCCGCCACCCGGCACAATTTTTGCGTTCCTTGACTTTTACATTGACACTCTAGGCCAGCCTATATCTATTTGTATAGTCAAAAGCGGAGCATAAAAATCCGCGCATTGAAATCAAAATCGGGAACAAAACTCCTCCGTCGGAGGAATAAAACTGGAGAGATGATCATGAAGGCAAAGTCACTGCTGACGGGTCTGGTCGGCGCTGCGTTCCTGTTAGGAGCAGCCTTTTCCGCCCACGCAGCCGATACGCTGGCGGCCGTCAAGGCAGCCGGCACGCTCAAGGTTGGCACCGAAACGGCTTTCGCACCGTTTGACTATATCGACGCCGGTGAACATACGGGCCTGAACGTCGACCTTTTTGCCGAGATCGGCAAGGAACTTGGCGTCAAGATCGAGTGGGTGGCACTTCCCTGGGACGGCGTCTTCCCCGCGCTTGAGGCTGGCAAGTTCGATATCGTCGCAGGTCCTGCAACGATCACCAAGAAGCGCATGGAGCGCTATCGCTTCACGCCGCCGATCGCCGAAGCGACGATTGCCATCCTTAAGAAGGCCGGCGACACGACGATCAGCAAGCCGGAAGACATTGCCGGCAAGACGATTGGTGTCGGCAAGGCAACTGCCCAGCTCGACCAGCTGAAGGAATTCTCCGACACGCTGCCGACCAAAGTCGATGTGCGCGAATATCCTGCCTTCACGGAGACCTACGCCGATCTCGCAGCCGGCCGTATTGCCGGCGTTGCCAATTCGCTCCCGAACATCGCCTTTGTCGCGAGCCAGCGAAAGGGCACTTTCGAAGTTGTCCTGCCGCCTTTCGGAAAGAAGTCCTATTTCGGCTTCATCGGTCTCAAGGACGCCGATCACGCCCCGCTGATGGACGCGGTCGATGCCGCGATGCTCAAGATCAAGGCAGACGGGCGTATGGCAGAGCTGCAAAAGAAGTGGTTCGGTGCGTCTTTCGACACACCGGACGCTGTCAAGGATCCGGCATTCTAATCATTGCCGGTGAAATGCTCGCGCCCCGCCATCGGTCGGGGCGCAATTTGCCGTGCGAACAGACGTCACGGCCGCAGCACGCAGGCAAGTACCGCCCATGTCCACCAAACTTTTCGAACTTCTTCTGCAAGCTTCGATCTACACGGTCACGATCAGCGTGGTTTCGATTCTGATCGGCTTTGCGATCTCGATCATTGTTTCCGCCATGCTCCTTTCGCGGCAACGGCTTTTCATGCTGCTGGGGCAGGTTTTCATCAGCTTCTTTCGCGGCGTACCGCTGCTGGTGCAGCTGTTGCTGATCTACAACCTTCTGCCGGTGATCGGCATCAACGTGCCGAGTATCGTTGCGGCCGTCGTTGGCCTTTCGCTGTGCACGGCTGCCTATCAGGCTGAAAATCTGCGCGGCGGTTTTGCCAGCGTCCCCTCGGGCCTTGTCGAGTCCGCCGAGATGGTCGGTCTCACGCCCATGCAGATTTTCCGCCGGATCAAGGCGCCAATCGCTCTGCGGCTGACCTTTCCGGCGCTCGTCAACGAAGCGATCCTTATTTTGAAGGCTTCTTCGCTGGTCTCCGTTGTCGGGATCGTTGAGCTGACGCGCATGGCCCAGGACCTTGCCGGCAGCACCTTTCTGCCGCTCGAAATCTTCGCTTCCGCCGGTCTGATCTACCTCGCCATCAATTGGATCGTAGCGCTTGCCGGCGGTCTGATCGAGCGCTCCCTGCCGGGAGCACCGCGATGACGTTCGATATCAATGTGATTTTCAGCCATTTGCCGGAGATCGCCAGCGGTGCCTTCGTGACAATCGTTATCTGGATCGTCGCCGCTCTTGCCGCTGCCGTTCTGGGTTTCCTTGTCGCTGTCGCGCGGCGTTTTGGCGGGGTGCTCTTCGACAGGGCGTTCGGGATTGTCATCGCAGTGCTGCGCGGCACGCCCTTCCTCATTCAGATATTCCTCGTCTACTACGGCGGCCCCTTCGTTGGATTGTCGCTCAATCCGATCCCAGCAGGCGTCGTCGGCCTGTCCATCTACGGCGCGGCCTATTTCAGCGAGATATTCCGCTCGGGCTTTGCCGCCGTCCCGAAGGGGCATATCGAGGCGGGTCTATGCGTTGGGCTGACACACACGCAGATCGTCAGGCGCATATTGCTGCCTGAGATGACCATGCTGGTGCTGCCGCCTTCGCTCAACATGACGATCATCCTCATGAAGGAGACGGCCGTGTTGTCGATCATCACCGTGCCGGAACTGACGGCAACACTGAGCGCCATCGGATCGCAGCAATATGCTTTTGTCGAAGCGCTTTTTGTCCTCGCCCTCTTCTACTGGGCGCTGGTCGAAATCACCGGCTGGCTCGGTCGTCTCGCCGAAACGAAACTCACCAGATTCAGGTTTTTCAACATATGAGCGTTCCCGCGATCGCAGTCAAAAATCTAGTCAAGACGTTTGGCGATTCCACCGTGCTGAACGGTATCGATCTTGATATCGCCCAGGGACGGGTTTCCTGCGTGATCGGTCCATCAGGATCCGGCAAGAGCACGCTGCTGCGCTGCATGGCGTTTCTGGAAGAATCGACAAAGGGCACCATTGCCGTCAATGGCGAGGTGCTCGGCTTTGCGGAAAATGCGAAGGGCGTAAGGGAGCGATTGCCGGCCGCCGCAAATCGGCGGATTCGTGCCCAGATCGGCATGGTTTTTCAGCAATTCAATCTCTGGCCGCACATGACGGCGCTCGGCAACGTCAGCGAGGCGCTGAAGACGGTTCACAAGATGAACCGCAAGGACGCGGAGGAGCGGGCAATGGCCCAGCTCGCCAAAGTCGGTCTCGAGGGTCGGGCAAACCACTATCCGTCGCAACTTTCGGGAGGACAGCAGCAGCGTGTTGCTATCGCGCGGGCCCTGGCTCTCAACCCGAAGATCATGCTCTTTGACGAACCAACCTCATCACTCGATCCGGAACTGACTGGCGAAGTGCTGAACGTCATGCGCGATCTCGCCGCCGAAGGCATGACAATGGTCGTCGTTTCTCACGAGATCGGGTTTGCCGCAACGGTCGGCCAGCAGATCATCTTTCTCGATCACGGCAAGGTGCTGTTCACCGGTCCGCCCCAAGAGGTTTTCAAGCGACCGAGAAACCCGCGCCTCGAGCAGTTTCTTGATACCTATATCGATCGCGGAGCCTCGATGTTGCTGTGATGCTCGTCCTTACCTGATCCGTCCAGGCGTCTTGGTTCTGTAGGTTTGTGCCCGTGGAGATCCCGATATGGCTGCGCGCCGTGCCATTGCGAGGCACATCTGACGGCATGGTTGCGTACCCATAGGTCTTTGCTAACGCAACGCCTTCAGCATTCCCTAAATCCCTCCGGGTAAAAGACGACTATCCAGTTCTGGGGAAACGGCTGATGTGCATATCGAGTATTGCAGGCACTGCTCTTTTGGGAATGCGGGCACAGACGACGCGGATCAGCGCGATCGCCAGCAACGTCGCAATCAGCAGCACCCCTGGTTATAACAGTCTGAACACCAGCCTCACCTCCGTTGCCTCAGGCGTCGGTCCCACGGATTCGGATGTCGATCCGGCCACCGAACTCACCGAGCTGATCGAAGCCGAGCAAAGCTACAAGGCGAACGCCATGGTCTTCGAGACCGGCGCCGACATGTGGGAAATGCTCATGAGCATCAAGCGCGACTGAGCGCGATTATCAGCCGCTGCACTGGTTGTTATTTTGTTTGCATCATGCCTGTGACGATCCACATAGTGCTTCAGTCGTCGCGAAATCAGCTGACCCGCTTACAGTAATTGCTATATCTAGACCCTATTACGTTTTCAGCGAAGAATTCCGCTTGCGCCGCATTACCTTGTTCGTACTTCTGAATTTATCTCTGATAACCAGCGCCGGTGCTAGCGAAGACCTGTCTGGTGTTTGGCGCGACCTGTTCACACGATGTCGAATTGCCGTGGAGACAGGCAAAGAATTTGATGCAAAAGGATTACGTGACCTTGGGCGCGACATGAGGACGGTAGCCCCGAAGACCGCTCCCGGGGTGCCCTTTCCATTTTTACCTGGATACCAGGTAACCGAGCAGCACTGGGAAGTTCCCGGTGCTCGTTTTGTCATCGTGGAAGCCGAATATGCACCTGTTCGTGGCAAATCGAGACGTTCATGCAAAATTGAACTCGGTCCGAGAGCGGAGTCGATATCGGCAGCCGAGGAAGCGCGCCTGACGGCCGCATTTGTTGCGGAACGAGATAGACTCTTTAGCACTGGATACTACGAGCAGTGGAATCCCGATCCTGTATTTTCCACGAACCTCGGTGTTCGGCTGGCCGGCGACAACCCTCATGGCTGCCGTGTCGTCTCATACCTAGATATCGAGACGCAACACGCACCATCGTTTCTTATGACAGGTTCTGCTGAGCAGGACGGAACCTGCGGTGCGGCGCCTCGCTTTGCTCACCCACAATAAAGAGCGATGCGGCCCCGACCAAGGCCACCGGATCTTATCACGAATGCGCCGGCTCGCTCTGGCGCTGTGCGGCGAGAGCCGCAAGATCGGCAGGTTTCAGCTCGACGGATTCGCCGCAGCCGCAGGCCGACGTCTGGTTCGGATTGGTGAAGGTGAAGCCGGAGCGGAGCGTCGTCTGCTCGAAGCCCATCTCGGTGCCGAGAAGATAAAGCACGGCTGAGGGCTCGATCCAGACCTTGGCGCCGTCGCGCTCGATCAGATCGTCCTTTGCATTCGGCTCGGTCACCAGGTCAATGGTATATTCCATCCCGGCGCAGCCGCCCTTCTTGATGCCGACACGAACGCCCTTGGCTTCCGGCCCGGAATTTTCGACGATCGCCTTGACGCGGGCGGCAGCCCCTTCCGTCATGCTCATCACTGCAAAGCCCATCGGCTTCATCTCCTTCCACAACCGGGGTCAAGATCCGGTGCTTCGTGAATCAAATGTAGTCGCCCGAGGTAAATGGATCAATACCGCGCGCGGTACTGTGTACTAGCGTAGCTCAGTACCAGCCGACGGCGACCTGCGCCTCCTCGGACATGCGGTCCGGCGTCCACGGCGGATCAAAGGTCATTTCGACCTCGACGCCCGACACACCTTCGACGGCGCCAACGGCATTCTCCACCCAGCCCGGCATCTCGCCGGCGACCGGGCAGCCGGGAGCGGTCAGGGTCATCATGATCTTGACCATCCGGTCGTCCTCGATGTCGATCTTGTAGATCAGGCCGAGTTCGAAAATGTCGGCAGGGATTTCCGGGTCGTAGACGGTTTTCAGCGCGGCGATGACGTCATCACTGAGCCGCGCCAGTTCATCGGCCGGGATGCTGGAATGCACGATGCCTTCGCGCACGTCGATCTTCTGTTCGCTTTCGTCCAGGCTCATCACGGACACTCCTCAGGCAAAGAACTTGCGCGCATAATCAAGCGCATCGGCCAGCGCATCGACCTCGGCGCGGGTATTGTACATGCCGAACGATGCTCGGCATGTGGAGGTGACGCCGAAGCGTTTCAAGAGCGGCATGGCGCAATGCGTGCCGGCCCGCACTGCAATGCCCTGCCGGTCGATCACCATCGAGACGTCATGGGCATGGATGCCGGCAAGCTCGAAGGAGAAGATGCTCCCCTTGCCGGGCGCCGTCCCGAACATCCGCAGCGAATTGACCGATCTGAGGCGCTCGGCTGCGTAAGCCGCAAGATCGGCCTCATGGCGGGCGATTGCCTCGCGCCCGACCTTCTCCATATAGTCGAGCGCATAACCGAGCCCGATCGCCTGGACGATCGGCGGCGTGCCGGCTTCGAAGCGATGCGGCGGATCGTTGTAGGTGACCGCGTCCTCGGCGACTTCGAAGATCATCTCGCCGCCGCCCTGGAAGGGGCGCATCTGCGAGAGCCGCTCCTTCTTGCCATAGAGCACGCCGATACCCGACGGGCCGTAGAGCTTGTGGCCGGTCATGACATACCAGTCGCAATCGATGTCCTGCACGTCGACCGGCAGGTGCACGGCACCCTGACTGCCGTCGATCAGCACCGGGATGCCGCGTTCATGCGCGATCCGGCAGATTTCCTTGACCGGAACGATCGTGCCGAGCGCATTCGACATATGGGTAATGGCGACGAGCTTGGTGCGCTCCGTCAGGCTTTTCTCGAAATCCTCGATATGGAAGGCGCCTTCGTCATCGACCGGAACCCAGACCAGCTTCGCGCCCTGGCGCTCGCGGATGAAGTGCCAGGGCACGATGTTGGAATGGTGCTCCATGATCGTCAGGACGATCTCGTCGCCTTCGCCGATCTTCGGCATGCCCCAGCCATAGGCGACAGTATTGATCGCTTCGGTCGAATTTTTAGTGAAGACGATGTCGTTGACCGAGGACGCGTTGAGGAAGCGGCGGACCTTCTCGCGCGCTGCCTCATAGGCATCCGTGGCGGCGTTCGAAAGGTAGTGCAGGCCGCGATGCACATTGGCATATTCATGCGCGTAGGCATGCGAGATGGCGTCGATGACCGCCTGCGGCTTCTGCGCCGAGGCGCCATTATCAAGATAGACCAGCGGCTTGCCGTGCACCTTCTCCGCCAGGATCGGGAAATCCCGGCGGATGGCTTCGACGTCGTACTCAGTGGCTGGCACTATCTTGTCCATGGCATTTATCCAATCAGGCGTGCTTTTCGAGCCAGGCCGAAATCACGCTTTCCAGCGCCTCGACCAGGGCCTCGTCTTCCAGTTCCTCGACGATCTCGGCGACGAAGGCGTTGACGAGCATCGCCCGCGCCTTGTTCTCCGGAATGCCGCGCGCCATCATGTAATAGAGATGATTGGCATCGATATCGGTGACCGTCGCGCCATGGCCGCATTGCACGTCGTCGGCGAAGATCTCGAGCTCCGGCTTGACCGAAAACTCGGCGTCGTCGGACATCAAGAGCGTGTTGCAGGCCATCTTGGCGTCGGTCTTCTGCGCATCGGGCGCAACCCGGATCATGCCCTGGAAGACACCCTTGGCGCGGTCGAAGACGACGTTGCGAATCACTTCGGTCGAACCGGTATGCGGGACGTCGTGGCCGAGCACCATCGTCACATCGGTATGGCTATCGGCCCCGAGCAGGTTGATGCCGCGCAGCGTCAGATCGGCGCCCTCGCCCGTCACCTTGATATTCAGTTCCTGGCGCACCAGCTTGCCGCCCGCATTGATGACGAACAGCCGGAGCTTGGCGTCGGCGCCGAGATCGATGCGGATCTGGCCAAGATGCGTATCGTCGGGACCCTGCTGCTGCAGGATGATCCAGGTCAGCTCCGTGCCCTCGCTGACTGTGATGTCACTGATATGGGACACGAAGGCGGCATCGCCCGTCACCGCACGGTGACGCTCGATGACAGTTCCCTTGACGCCGGCGCCGAAGGAAACCGGAAGACGCGTATGCGTCTGCCCGCCGGCATGGATGAACTGGATTTCCAGCGGATTTTCAAGTTCGGTTTCATCAGGCATGTCGACCACATAGCCGTCGCGCACGAAGCTGCCGTTGATCCGACCGACCGCATCGTCGCTGCCCAACGCATCGAGCCTTTCGACGGCGGAACCGTCGATCAGCCGTTCGGAATAGGCCGACAGGCCAAGACCGTCGACGGCCGCCTTCTGATTGGCATGGCCCTGAATGACCGCCAGCACCGAGGAACCGGCAACGACCGGCTCAAGCGCGTTGGAGCCGGCATCACCCACTTGCGCCGGCAAGGCGCGCAGCAGATTCTTGAGGTCGGTATAGTGCCAGGCTTCGATGCGGCGCGTCGGCAGGCCCGCCTTCTTGAGGTCGTCGAGAAGCCGGTCACGCAGGGCCGTCACTGCACCATTGCCGGGCAGGTCGCCGATCTGCTGATTGAAGGCGTCGATCAGCGCCGTTTCGGCCGCGGTCAGGCGGCTCGTCGTCTGCATGTTCATGGACGTCGTCCTTTCCACCCGAACTCAGGCCGCTGCGCCGATGATGTCGGCGTAACCATTGGCTTCCAGCTCATGCGCCAAGGTCTTGTCGCCCGACTTGATGACCTGACCCTTGTAGAGAACGTGGACGGTGTCAGGCACGATATAGTCGAGCAGGCGCTGGTAATGGGTGATGACGACGACGGCGCGATCAGGCGAACGCAGCGCGTTGACGCCATCGGCAACGATCTTCAGCGCGTCGATATCGAGGCCGGAATCGGTTTCGTCGAGCACGCAGAGCTTCGGCTCCAGCAGCGCCATCTGCAGGATCTCGGCACGCTTCTTCTCGCCGCCGGAGAAGCCGACATTGAGCGGCCGCTTCAGCATCTCGGTATTGATCTGCAGCTTGGCCGCGGCTTCCTTGACGCGGCGCATGAAATCCGGCGTCGTCAGCTCGTCCTCGCCGCGCGCCTTGCGCTGCTCGTTCATCGCCACCTTGAGGAACTGCATGGTGGCGACGCCCGGGATTTCGACCGGATACTGGAAAGCGAGGAAGATGCCCTTGGCGGCGCGCTCGGATGGATCGAGCTCGAGAATGCTCTCGCCGTTATAAAGGATGTCGCCTTCGGTCACTTCATAGTCTTCGCGGCCGGACAGCACATAGGAAAGTGTCGACTTGCCGGAGCCGTTCGGCCCCATGATCGCCGCAACTTCGCCGGCCTTTACCGTAAGGTTCAGACCACGGATGATCTCGGTGCCGTCTTCGGCGATGCGGGCATGAAGGTTTCTGATTTCAAGCATTTTTCGTTCCTGCGTTCCTCTGCGTAGCTCGTCTGAGCCTCGCGTAATTTCTAAGGGCATCGACATGTTGTGCTCGGCGCTATCGCCAAATGAAACGGATGACACGGAAAACCGCGACTGTTATGAGCCAAAGCCATTCGAGGAATTCCGGAATTCCTTCAATGATCTTCCCCGGTTTTTCCATGCGCTGCTGGAGAAACACGTAAGGCTGCTCCGGCGGCTTTTCCGTTTCGTATCTTTGCTCGCGGGGGCGAATTTTCGCCAATATTTCGCCCCGCATATTCTCCAGACGTCCAAAAATACGCTTTTTGTCCGTCTCGTTCATATCAACCGACCGAGCCTTCCAGCGAGATGCTGATCAGCTTCTGGGCCTCGACCGCGAATTCCATCGGCAGTTCCTGCAGGACTTCCTTGACGAAACCGTTGACGATCAGCGCGATCGCCGCTTCGGTGGGGATGCCCCGCTGCAGGCAGTAGAAAAGCTGGTCCTCGGAGATCTTCGAGGTCGTCGCTTCGTGCTCGAACTGCGCCGTCGAGTTTTTCGCCTCGATATAGGGCACGGTATGAGCGCCGCACTTGTCGCCGATCAGCAGCGAATCGCACTGGGTGAAATTGCGCGCGTTCGACGCCTTGCGGTGGGCCGAGACCTGGCCGCGATAGGTGTTGTTGGAAACGCCGGCCGCGATACCCTTGGAGACGATACGGCTCGACGTGTTCTTGCCGAGATGGATCATCTTGGTGCCGCTGTCGATCTGCTGATGGCCGTTCGACACGGCGATCGAGTAGAATTCGCCGCGGCTGTCGTCGCCGCGCAGGATGCAGGACGGATATTTCCAGGTGATCGCCGACCCGGTTTCGACCTGCGTCCAGGAAATCTTCGAGCGATTGCCACGGCAATCGCCGCGCTTAGTGACGAAGTTGTAGATGCCGCCCTTGCCTTCCTTGTCGCCCGGATACCAGTTCTGGACGGTGGAATATTTGATCTCGGCATCGTCGAGAGCCACGAGCTCGACCACGGCCGCATGCAGCTGGTTTTCATCGCGCTGCGGCGCAGTGCAGCCTTCGAGGTAGGAGACGTAGGCGCCCTCTTCCGCGATGATCAACGTGCGCTCGAACTGGCCGGTGCCCTTCTCGTTGATGCGGAAATAGGTGGAAAGCTCCATCGGGCAACGAACGCCCTTCGGCACGAAAACGAAGGAACCGTCGGTGAAGACCGCCGAATTCAGCGTCGCATAATAATTATCCGAGGTCGGCACGACGGAACCGAGATATTTGCGCACGAGATCGGGATGCTCGCGGATCGCTTCCGAGATCGACATGAAGATCACGCCGGCCTTCTTCAGCTCCGCCTTGAAGGTGGTGACGACCGAGACGCTGTCGAAAACGGCGTCGACGGCGATCTTCGGCTTCTCGACGCCGGCCAGGATCTCCTGCTCACGCAGCGGGATGCCAAGCTTCTCATAGACTTTCAAGAGCTCCGGATCGACCTCGTCGAGCGACTTCGGACCCGGCGCGCTTTTCGGCGCGGCATAATAATGGATGTCGTTGAAATCGATCTTCGGATAATTGACGCGTGCCCAGGTCGGCTCTTCCAGCGTCAGCCAGCGCCGATAGGCCTCGAGACGCCATTCCAGCATCCACTCCGGCTCCTGCTTTTTGGCCGAAATGAAGCGGATGATATCCTCGGACAGGCCCTTCGGCGCCTTGTCCATTTCGATGACGGTCTCGAAACCGTATTTGTACTGGTCCACATCGATCAGGCGCACCTGGTCGATCGTTTCCTGCACGGCAGCCATTTCGTTCTCCAATCTCGCCGGATACAAGGTCCGGCAGCTTGTAGCGTATGGGCAGTTGACTTGCCCCGGGCAAAATCCTTTGCCCTGATGTAGGAGGCCAAAAGGAACTTTTCAGCCCGATTGGCAAGCGGAAATTTGTGTTTCCGCAAGTTTATGAGGCGGTCAAGCCGCCTCGCCCGCCGACCTGCGCCGGCAGGCTATCTTCGCGAAGGCGGCAATCGCCCTATCGATATCCTCTTCCGTTGTGGAAAAGCCGAGCGAGATGCGCAGCGCCCCCAGCTTGGCGTCGCGCCCCATCGCCGTCAGCACATGGCTTTCGCCGACCTTGCCGGATGAGCAAGCAGAGCCCGCCGAAAGGGCAACGCCTTCAAGATCGAAAGCGATCTGCCCGGTCTCCGCCTTCAGGCAAGGGAGCGTGAAGAAAATCGTGTTGGCGACCCTCGGACCACCGGCGCCATGGATGATGACATCGGGCGCGGTAGCGTGCATGCCGGCTTCCAGCCTGTCGCGCAGCGCAGCAATCGCAGCGTTCCGTTCCTCAAGATCCTGAAGCACGGCTTCCGCCGCAGCTCCGAAGCCAATCAGCGCCAGCGAATTCTGTGTCCCCGACCGGTGACCCTTCTCCTGCCCGCCACCGCGGATCAACGCCTTCGGCATCAGCGCCTCGCCGCGCGCGATCAGTGCACCCGCCCCCTTCGGTCCACCGATCTTGTGAGAGGAGACGATGATGAAATCCGCGCCGATGCGCTCGATCTCGATCGGCAGACGACCGGCCGCCTGCACGGCGTCGACCACAAAGAGACCACCGTGCGCCCGCACAATCCTGGCCGCTTCTTCGACCGGCTGGACAATGCCCGTCTCGTTGTTGACGAACATGATCGCGGCCATCGGGAGGCCTGTCGATGTGTCATGGGCATCGAGCAATGCGGCCAGCGCTTGCAGATCGACGATACCGGCGTCCGTCACCGGGATCTCGGTCGTGCGGTCCTTCGGGAATCGGCCTCCCTCTCGTACAGCCAGGTGCTCGACGGCGGAAAAATAGAGATGGCCGAGCTGAAGCGGCGTGCGGCCCATGCGAAAATCCGGCGTCAGCACCAAGTTGGCGGCCTCCGTCGCGCCGCTGGTGAAGATCACATTGCCCGGATCGGTGCCGGCAAGAGCTGCCACCTTGCGCCGTGCGCCTTCGATGGCGGCGCGGGCGGCGCGGCCCTCCCCATGCACGCTGTTCGGATTGCCGAATATGTCAATGGCGCGCATGATCGCCTCGCGTGCTGCGGGATGCAGCGGCGCTGTGGCGTTCCAGTCGAGATAAAGGCGTGGCGGCGCCATGATCTTCAGTCCTGCGCTTGACGAGCTTGCTTCAGCATCCGCGGTGCATTTTTCTTGAAATTTCCGCCGGGCTTGCCTTATGACACGTTCCACGAAGCGTGGATCGCCATGCAAGTTTCGAATTGTTCTAAACTGCGTTTTAGAAAAGCTGACAACGTTAGTCAAGTCATGTTGTCGTCCAACGCAGCGCGAACGCGAAATAAAACCCGGAGTACCAATGCCCGAAGTAATTTTCAACGGCCCAGCCGGCCGTCTTGAAGGCCGCTACCAGCCCTCCAAGGAAAAAAGCGCGCCCATCGCGCTCATCCTGCACCCGCATCCGCAGTTCGGCGGCACGATGAACAATCAGATCGTCTACCAGCTCTTCTACATGTTCCAGAAGCGCGGGTTCACGACGCTGCGCTTCAACTTCCGGGGCATCGGCCGCAGCCAGGGCGAATTCGATCATGGCGCCGGCGAATTGTCGGATGCCGCCTCCGCGCTCGACTGGGTGCAGAGCCTGCACCCCGATTCCAAGACCTGCTGGGTCGCCGGCTATTCCTTCGGCGCCTGGATCGGCATGCAGCTTCTGATGCGCCGGCCGGAAATCGAGGGCTTCATGTCGATCGCCCCGCAGCCGAATACCTACGACTTCTCCTTCCTGGCGCCCTGCCCCTCTTCCGGCCTGATCATCAACGGCGAGGCCGACAAGGTGGCGCCGGAAAAGGATGTCAATGGTCTGGTCGAAAAACTGAAGACCCAGAAGGGCATCCTCATCACCCATCGCACGGTCGCCAACGCCAACCACTTCTTCAACGGTCAGGTGGAGACGCTGATGAGCGAATGCGAGGATTATCTCGACCGTCGCCTCAATGGCGAGCTGGTGCCAGAGCCGGCGGCCAAGCGGATCCGCTGACCGGCAGAGCACCGACGTCTGCCACCGCCATCGTCACGACGCACTGGGGTTCTTTCGCCTGTCACGGCGTTGCCAGCACGCCGCCGCTGACGGGAGCCGCAACTCCCGTCGTGCCGGGAAAGGTCAGCGGCAGCCCGTCCAGCGAGCGTACGGCGAGATAAGCCCAGGCTTCGGCCTCCATCGCATCGCCGTCGAAGCCCGCGGCCTCGGCGCTCAACACTCTCGATCCCTCGGCCATCGCCGAGAGCTCGGCCATCAAGGTGCCGTTCAGCCGCCCGCCGCCGCAGACGATATAGGCCGAGGGACGTTCGGGCAGAAATCCGGCGGATTTGACGATCGATGCTGCGGCGACATGCGCAAGCGTCCTGGCACCGTCTTCGAGGCTCGCCTCATCTGGCCGAAGCGGCGCGAAATCGCCGCGATCGAGCGACCGACGGATATTGCCGCGGAAGAACGGGCTGTCCAGATACCGCTCGGCCAAGGCGGGGACGACCTTGCCGCGCCCGCCGATCTCCCCCCCGGGATCATAGGGTCTGCCGGTCCGCATCTCTATCCATTGGTCGATCAGCGTATTGCCAGGGCCGCTGTCGAAGGCGGCAATCCGGCCGTCAGCGCCGATATAGGTGAGGTTGGAGATGCCGCCGATATTGACGAAGCACACCGCCTCTCCCGCCTGCTGCAGTTTTCCCGCCAGTGCTGCGTGATAGGCCGGCACCAGCGGCGCACCCTGCCCGCCATGCACCATGTCGTTGGCACGCATGTCGTAGACAACTGATAGGCCCGTCCGGCGCGCCAATTCCCGGCCATCGCCGATCTGGATCGTCAGCCCGTCGTCAGGACGATGCAGCACCGTCTGACCGTGAAAGCCGAGGACATCGACGGCACCGGCTGAGAGCCCGTATCGCTCCAGAAATGCCGTAACGGCAAGAGCATGCCGTTCGGTCAGCTCGAGTTCGATTTCGCGGAGTTCCGCGGGCCGCTCGCGCCCGTCGGTCAGCGGCCGCGCCAGTTCCAGCGCCCGTTTGAGACGCCCGCGAAAATCGGCCTCATAGGGCACGCCGAGGAAGGGCCCGCGCTCGATGAAGCCGCGGCCGTCGGTCCTGATGAGCGCGACGTCGATTCCATCCATTGACGTGCCGCTCATCAGTCCGATCGCGGTTCTGACCACATCCATGAGGCTTGTCTCCCATGCGATTCCCGGATGCACTTTTGTAAAAACAGTGCTAAACGCGCCGCGACAGATCAACAACAACGAAGTTGCGTGAAGCCCGGTGGGCGCAGCGCAGGCACGAAGAGACGAAAGCCATGTCCGAGTTCAAGTCCGATTTCCTCCGCACGCTGAAAGAGCGCGGCTTCATTCATCAGGTTTCCGATGAAAGCGGCCTCGACGACCTGTTCGCGAAGGAGGTCGTGACGGCCTATGTCGGCTACGACGCAACGGCGACGAGCCTGCATATCGGTAATTTGATCTCCGCCACCATGCTCCACTGGCTGCAGGAGACCGGCCACCGGCCGATTGCGCTGATGGGCGGCGGCACCTCGATGGTCGGCGATCCCTCCTTCCGTGACGAGCAGCGCAAGCTTCTGACGCCGGAGGCGATCTCCGCCAACATCGAGGGCATCAAGAAGATATTCTCGCGCATTCTGCGCTTCGGAGACGGCCCGACCGATGCCCTCATGGTCAATAATGCCGACTGGCTGATGAAGCTCAACTATGTCGAATTCCTGCGCGATGTCGGCCGGCATTTCTCGGTCAACCGCATGCTCTCCTTCGACAGCGTCAAGCTGCGCCTCGACCGCGAGCAGTCGCTCTCCTTCCTCGAGTTCAACTACATGATCATGCAGGGCTACGACTTCGTCGAGCTCAACCGCCGCTACGGCTGCCGCCTGCAGATGGGCGGTTCGGATCAGTGGGGCAACATCATCAACGGCGTCGATCTCGGCCATCGCATGGGGACGCCGCAGCTCTACGCGCTGACGACGCCGCTTCTGACCACGAGCTCCGGCGCCAAAATGGGCAAGACCGCCTCCGGCGCCGTCTGGCTGAACGAGGATGTCTTCAGCCCCTATGATTTCTGGCAGTATTGGCGCAACACCGAGGATGCCGATGTCGGCCGCTTCCTGAAGATTTTCACCCGCCTGCCGCTCGCCGAGATCGCCAGGCTCGAGGCCCTTGGCGGCGCCGAAATCAACGAGGCGAAGAAGATTCTCGCCACGGAAGCGACCGCGATCGTCCACGGTCGCGAGGCGGCCGAAGCGTCCGCCGAAACGGCCCGCACCACCTTCGAGGAAGGCCGCGTCGCCGAAAACTTGCCTTCGGTCGAGATCCCGGCCACCGAACTCGACGGCGGCATCGGCCTGCTCTCGCTGATGGTCCGCGCCGGCCTTGCCGGTTCCAACGGCGAGGCCCGCCGCCACGTCCAGGGCGGCGCAGTGCGCATCAATGACGAGGCTGTCAGCGACGAACGCCGGCTGATCGGCAGCGGCGAAATTACCGCCGACGGCGTCATCAAGCTCTCCCTCGGCAAGAAGAAGCACATCCTGATCCGCCGCGCGGCGTAGGTGGCTTCAACTGAAAGGATCTTGAAGCCGGCGCCCCGCGCCGGCTTTTCCTTTGGCGCGGGATCAGTCCGCCTGCCATCGGTATTCCGCTTCGTCTTGTTTAGTCTCTCGATGGAGAGGTCCGGGCGGGTTGACCTCCGAAGCGGGTCGTACGCGCGACCACCAGCCGATCGAGAAGATCGGCGGCGTCATCTTTGCGTCGAGGGGAACCAGAAGGACATGCTCGGAGGGGATGCTCTTCACCGGCTTCAGCCGTGCGCCTTTTTCTGCAGAATTCGAGGCCTCGCCAACTGTCACGGCCATCATGGTGGCCGATAGGAAAGAGACCGTCCGAGCGCACTGCATGGCATCCTCCGACATTGCACCGATCGCTGTTGCAGCTGGCACCCACATTACATCAGAATTATCTAAAATAAGCAAAGCATCAATGACCAGCCTGTCGCTATAGGTGAATTATCCAACTGGCCGCGCACAATATCGCCTTGCCGGAACATTTTCCGCCCGACGGGATTTGCGACCAGATGCATTTGGAGCGCCGGCATGATCAACGACCTCTGGTATAAGAACGCCGTCATTTACTGCCTGTCCGTCGAGACCTTCATGGATGCGAACGGCGATGGCGTCGGTGATTTTCAGGGCCTGATGCGCCGTCTCGACTATCTCTCCGGCCTCGGCGTGACGGCAATCTGGCTCATGCCGTTCCAGACTTCGCCCGGTCGCGACGATGGCTACGACGTCTCGGATTACTATAATGTCGACCCGCGGTATGGCTCGCTCGGCGATTTCGTCGAATTCACCCATGGTGCCAAACAGCGGGGCATACGGGTGTTGATCGATCTGGTGATCAATCACACCTCCAAGGATCATCCCTGGTTCGAAGACGCCAGGAGCGATCCGCATTCACGCTATCGCGATTGGTACGTCTGGTCGGACAAGAAGCCTGCAAACTCAGATCAGGGCATGGTCTTCCCGGGCGTCCAGAAGACGACTTGGACCTATGACGAAAGAGCCAAGGCCTATTATTTCCACCGCTTCTACGATCATCAGCCCGATCTCAACACGTCCAATCCCGAAGTGCAGGCCGAGATACTCAAGATCATGGGCTTCTGGATCCAGCTCGGCGTCTCGGGCTTCCGGATGGACGCCGCCCCCTTCATCATCGCCACCAAGGGCGCCGAGGTCACCAAGCCGGTCGAGCAGTTCGACATGCTGAGGAAATTTCGCGAATTCCTGCAATGGCGCATGGGAGATTCCATCGTGCTGGCGGAGGCCAATATCCTGCCGAAGGACAATTTCGAATATTTCGGCGACGATGGCGACCGCATGCAGATGATGTTCAATTTCCAGGTCAATCAGACGCTGTTTTATGCTCTCGCTACCGCTGACACGCGGCCTCTGAAGAAGGCGATGGAGGCCACGAAGCCGCGCCCGGAGACCGCGCAATGGGGGCTGTTCCTTCGCAACCACGATGAACTTGATCTCGGTCGCCTGACGGATAAGCAGCGCGAAGCGGTATTCGCCGCGTTTGGACCCGAGAAGGGCATGCAGCTTTATGACAGGGGCATTCGCCGGCGCCTGGCGCCCATGCTCGGCGGCGACCGTCGCAGGATCGAACTCGCCTACAGCCTGCTGTTCTCGCTGCCCGGAACGCCGGTCATCCGCTACGGCGATGAAATCGGCATGGGCGATGATTTGTGCCTGCCGGAGCGCAATTGCGCGCGCACCCCGATGCAATGGTCGAGGGAACCGGAAGGCGGTTTCACCAAAAGCGCGAAGCCCGTTTCGCCCGTTATCAAGGACGGCCCCTACGGCTTCGAACATATCAACGTCGCCGTCCAGCGGCGCGACGCCAATTCGCTCTTGAACTGGACCGAGCGGATGATCCGGATGCGCAAGGAGGCTCCCGAGATCGGCTGGGGCGATTTCTCAGCGGTCGACACAGGTGACGACGGCGTCCTGGCGCTGCGTTATGACTGGCGCGGCAATTCGGTGCTGATCCTGCACAACCTGCATCCGCACCCGATGGAAGTGACCTTCGATCCTAATGTTGGTGAACTCGGGCGATCGCTGATCGATATTGCCGATGGGGCAAGTAGCGAAGCTGACGACAAGGGGCGCCATACGGTCATGCTCGATGCCTATGGCTACCGTTGGTATCGCGTCGGCGGCCTCGACTATCTCCTCAGGCGGAAGGATATTTAATCTTGCTTTCCCTCACTGGAATTCGAAAATCTGCCGGAAGACGCCCGGGGCGATGATCGACAGCGGATTGATCTGCAGGTTCGGCTGGTCGAACTTGCCGGTGAGTTTGAAGGTGATGCCGATCAGGCCGCGATCGCTGCCGTTCCCGAGGATGACGCCGATCAGCGGCAGTTCGGCAAAGAGGCGATTGAGGCCATAGGCCGGCATGAAGGTTCCGGTCATGTCCATATTGCCCTTGCGGTCGCGGACCACGCCCTGGAAGGTCGCGCCGATCTGGTCGCCACGCAGCACGCCGTTCTCGATACCGACCATGCCATTGCGCGAGACGATGCGGGCAAAGCCGCGCTGGAAGCGTTGCGACGAGGTATCGATGTCGCGTTTGACCGCCTCATTGAGGCTGCGCTGCTCGTTGCCGACAGGTGTTGAGACGATGGAATGCAGGCGCTGTTCGTTGACGATCGAGAAGCGGCGCACATCGAGCGAGCCGTCCCATCCGCCCTGCGGCGAAAGCCGGATCGCCAGGTTGAGCAGGCCGCCCTGCATGTGCTGATAGAGATCGGCAAAACGCGACACCGCACCGGCATCGCCGCTGGTGATATTGATGACGCCGCCGTCCTTCATCTGGCTGACAACGGCCTCGCCGCTGTCCGTGATGCCGGAAAAATTCAGCGTCTGCAGCTTGTCGCCGCGCAGCGACACCTGCGCCTGGAAATTGCCGACCTTCTCATCATTGAAGCCGACGACATTTTTCAGTCTGGCGCGCACCGACACCCCGGTGTTGTCGTTGTCGCCGTCCTCGCCGCCCTCCGAGCCCGATTTCAATCGCGCGATGACCGGCCGCGCATCGGCGCTGTCGCCCGAAACGGAGACGTCGAAATTACCCTTGCTGCGCTTGACCGACAGAGCGAAATCGTCGAGCGAGGAGAGCCGCACGCTGTCGAAATCCGCGGAGACAAGGCCGGCCTTACCGACAACAAGCGATCCGCTGGCGCCGAAGCCGTCGCCCTTCAGCCGGAAATTCTTGATCTCAGTATTCTCGGGCGGGCCGGACATCTCGAATTCCGCGGAGGCGGCAATGCCGCTGCCTTTCGACCAGCCGATCCAGGGCAGGTCGAGCATCGATTTGGTGAGGTCGAGCTGAACGTCTTGCCGGTCGTCGTCGATCCGCGTCATCACCATCTTCAGGTTGCCCCTGACGATATCGGAAAGCCCGGGCATCACCTTGCTGCGCTGCTCATCAGAGAGCGTGGCCGTGATCACGCGCTGCCGCTCAACGCCGGACGACGCCTCGACCGGCTCGGTCAGGTCGATGTCGGCGGGAATGCCGTCGATCTCACCCTTGGCGTCGAGCGTAATCTGCTTCGGATCGCCATTCAGCATGCCGCTGACATTGCTGATCGTGCGGCCGGAAAACGGCTTGGCAAGATCGACGTCAGCGAGCTTCATGGCGGCCTTCCACTCAGCCGGCGGCGGGTTTTGTGACGACAGCAGTCCGAAATGCGCCTTCACATTCGCGTCGATGTGCCCCTTGAAATCGTCGGGCGTAAAGCCGGCGCGCTGCAGCACCCGGATCGGCTTGTAGGTCAGGAGCTCGCCTATGGCGTCCGCCGCACCCGACACCGCCAGGTCGATATCGGCCATGAGCGGTTTGTCGTAGGCGGACGGTATGACGAACGTTCCCTGCCCGAGGTCGACTGACCGGCCGGAGGGGAAATAGGACACGCCGCTCTTGATCGAAATCGTTGCAACGGGACCGGTCAGGTCGAAATGCGCCGCCGTATCGCGGACCGGCGGAATGTCGCCGGCAACGTTCATCCGCGCGCCGGCAATATCGAAGCCGATGCGGATCTGACTGGCATCGAGCTTCAATCCTTTGCCGCCGGCTGCCTCGTCGAGCCGACCGAAGGGGATGAAGACGGAGATGGCGGCGTCAGTGACGGTGCCGCCAAAGAGATTGCCGTGAACCCATGTGCGCACCTTCGGCGCCATCCAGAACGGCCACAGCTGCTTGATCGCCGTCGTCTGCAGCTCTCTGGATTGGCCGGCAAAGCTGATTTCCGGCGATTTGTCGCCGAGCCTGACGTGCAACGCCCCGTAAAGCGCGCCGAGCGGGCTGGAGACGGTCATGTTGGGAAACAGGAATTCCCGGCCGGCGACCAGATAGCGTCCGGTCGCCTGGATGTCGAAGGCAACAGGCTGTTCGCCGGAACTGCTCGGGGCGGCGGTGCCGCCGCTGACCAGCAGATCGATACCGAAGCCCTTGCCGGCTTTAGGATCGAGTTTGTCGAGATCGATCAGCGCGCCGTTAAGGGGCAGTATGGTCGCGCCAAACCGGGCGTTCGACCGAGCGATCTCCAGCGTCTGCTTGGCGAAATCGTAGGTGAGATTGATTTGCCCGCCCGACAGTTCCTGCGGATCGCCGTCCGCATAGATCAGACCAGGATCGACGTCGATCGTCGCCGCGAGCGCCGGCTCGACGCTATCGCGCGCCCTGGTCGCCGACACGGTCAGATCGGCAAAGGCACTGAGCCCCTGCCGTATCGCACCCTGATCGTTGCGTTTCAGCGCAAACGGCGTCAGGTTCGCATGCGTGAGCGTCGCCATCACCTTCGACACCTGGCCGTCTTCCTTCTCGGCCAGCACGTCGAGTTCCGCCACCTCGCCGTTAAGCGCCACCTCGCCTCTCAACTGCAGCGAGGATGGCCCGGCATGAGCGAACACCAGATTGTCGACGACGAGCGACAGCGGGCCATTCGCCGTATCGGCAAGCTTGATGTCAATGCCGGAGATGCGCACGGAATTCGTCGAGCCGCGCGTCACGATGCTGTCGAACATGTCGAGTTGCTCGAAGATCGTCTCCATCGTCGCCGGCATGGCGTCGATGCGCAGATCGTCAAGCTTGACCGGGTTGCCGGAGGGCAGAAGCGCGGTGTCGAGCGCGATATCCTCCGCTTCGATATCCGCGACGGCGATACGGCCGCGGAAAAGCTGCAGCGGATCGAGGCCCAGGCGCACCGAACCCGTCGTCGACAGGTGCTGGCCGCTTTTCTGGTCGATCATGTTGACGTTGCGCGCTTCCAGCGCCAGCCGGAAGTCGGAGGTGAAACGGATAACGGTGGAGCCGACTTCGGCGCGGTAACGCGGTCCCGCCACGCCATCAAGCGCCGCCTGCGCCTGCTGAGACAGCGGCTTGTCGAACATGCCGCTTTCGATGGTGAACACGATGGCAGCAATGATGAGGAGAATCAGTGCGAGAAAAACTGACGTCAGCTTCGCCGTCCGGCGCATCGGCGAACGCGGCGGCGGGCAATGAACGATGATCGGATCCTCGGCCTGAGCGGACGGCAAGCGGTCCAGCGCAACGATATCCTTCTTGCGAAACGTGACCTTTTCGCCGCGGATGGCTGACATGCGCCTTCGGGCTCTCCCATAAATCGAAGAATTGAACCCGGCCATGCTGGACGGGTTTCCGTCCACTATATAATTCGGGGACGGAGAGTGTCATCCATAAACCCGGCAAAAGAAAGGTTTTCCCAATGGCGGTTCCCGGCATCGGTGCCCTGGCCCCCGACTTCAATCTCCCCCGCGATGGCGGCGGCCGTGTGTCGCTTTCGGATTTTCACGGCAGGCCGCTCGTTATCTTCTTCTACCCCAAGGACGACACGACGGGCTGCACGGCCGAATCGCTGGCTTTCACAGCGCTGGCGCCGGAGTTTGAAGCAGCAGGTGCTGCCGTTGTCGGCATGTCGCCCGATTCGGCAGCCTGCCATGACAAGTTCATCAAAAAGCATCGTCTTTCGGTCGCGCTCGCCTCGGATGAGGACAAGACGACGCTGCAGGCCTATGGCGTCTGGAAGGAAAAGAGCATGTACGGCCGCAACTTCATGGGCGTCGAACGCACGACTTTCCTTATCCGCCAGGATGGCACGATCGCGACAATCTGGCAGAAGGTGAAAGTACAGGGCCATGCCGAGACCGTCCTCGAGGCCGTCAGGAATCTGGCCGCGTGACCGGTGATCTCGCGATAAGCTCGCTGCGCGGCGGCGCTATCGACGCCATCCGCTCGGCCGACCTCGACCGCAAGACCGCCCTTGCGCAGGAAAGCGCCACCCGCTGGTTCGCCCGCCGGGTGTCGCTGCGATCACCGCTCGACGGAGCCCTGCCGGAGAGGCCTGGCCGGCCCGAGAAACCGGTGCTGACACCGCCGACCCACGTGGAGAAACGCTCGCTGCACACGCTGAAAGGCCGCATTGCCCTCCTCCATGCCATCGCCCATATCGAGCTCAACGCCGTCGATCTCGCGCTCGATATCGTCGCGCGATTCGCGACTGAGCCGGTGCCGAATTCCTTCTTCGACGGCTGGATGCAGGTCGCCTTCGAGGAGGCGAAGCATTTCCGCATGGTGCGCGCCCGCCTCAACGATCTCGGCGCCGATTACGGCGATCTTCCCGCCCATGACGGGCTGTGGCAGGCGGCCCATTCGACACGCAACGACCTGACGGCAAGGCTCGCCGTCGTGCCACTGATTCTCGAAGCCCGCGGTCTCGACGTCACGCCATCGCTGCAGGCGAAGATGCGTGAGACCGGCGATCTCGAAAGCGCTGCGGTGCTTGATGTCATCTACAACGACGAGAAAGGTCACGTCGCCGTCGGCGCCAAATGGTTTCGCTTCCTCTGTGCGCGGGAGAAGCGCGATCCGGCGAAGGCCTTTCAGGAACTGGTGCGCGCCAATTTCCGCGGGCCGCTGAAGCCGCCTTTCAACGATCTCGCCCGCGCCGAGGCCGGGCTGACGCCATCCTTCTACCGCTCCCTGGCATCGATCAGCCATGCGTGAGAACATTCCGGTGAGGACGCTGTAGCACCTGGAATTGATGCACCATTTCGACCCGCATAACGGCAGAGTAAGCGTTCATTAACCATAAACGTGTCTAATTTTCCGAAAGAGGCGTAGAGCATCAATCGGGAGAGCCTGCGTGAACGGCGGACATCAGCACCGGGTATTCGGCAGGCGGGCGCAGGAGCATATTCTCATCCTGGCAAGCGGTGACAAGGTCCGCCACATGACGGTCCGGCCGTGGATGGCCGCCCTCGCATTCTGCTTCGTCGGCGTCTTTTCCATCGGCTATCTCCTGGCGACCTCTTATCTCGTGCTGCGCGACGACCTGATCGGCGCCACCATGGCGCGCCAGGCCCGCATGCAGCACGACTATGAGGACCGCATCGCCGCCCTTCGCGCCCAGGTCGATCGCATCACCTCCCGCCAGCTTCTCGATCAGCAGGTGGTGGAAGACAAGGTCGACAAGCTGATGGAGCAGCAGATGGCGCTCACCTCTCGCCACGGCAAGCTCGACAACCTGCTCGACCGTGCCGAAAGCTCCGGGCTCACGGACAAGGACAGCGCGCCGTCTTCGCCTGCGCAATCCTATGCCCCCGCCATCAAGGACAAGCGCGCTTCGCTCGGCGAAAGCGGCATCGAGGCGATCGAGAAACAGCTGGCAGGCGGCGCACCAGCCGACGCCACTCCCGACAATACGACCCTCGCCTACGTCCCGGCCACCGAGACGGTCGGCGACCGCGCCGACCGCATCTTCTCCAAGGTGACGCTGTCGCTGAAGGATGTCGAACAGGACCAGCGCAACCGCGTCGAGCAGCTGACGAGCGACGCCGGCAACGCTGCCAACGCCATCGAGAGCGTGCTGACCCGGTTCAAGATCGCCATGCCCGAGACCGCTGCCAAGCAGGACTTGGATGACAGCGCCGTCGGCGGCCCCTATGTCGAGCCGGAGAGCAATGACGATTTCAACAATTCGCTGATCGCTCTCGACGGCGCACTGACACGGCTCGAAGCTGTACGCAGCACCGCCGAATCCCTGCCCTTCCGCAACCCCGCCGTCGGCAAGGAAATGACCAGCCCCTTCGGCAACCGCCGGGACCCTTTCCTCGGCCGCCTGGCGCTGCATTCCGGCATAGACTTCCGCTTTTCGCCGGGCGAAATGATCCGCCCGACGGCGCCGGGCAAGGTGATATCAGCCGGCTGGACAGGCGGTTACGGAAATATGGTCGAGATCGATCACGGCAACGGCATCTCGACGCGTTACGGCCACATGTCCCAGGTCCTGGTCACGGCCGGCGATACTGTCGACCGCAACGACGTCATCGGCCTTGCCGGCAGCACCGGCCGCTCGACTGGCACGCATTTGCATTATGAAGTGCGCCAGAACGGCCATGCGGTCGATCCAGTATATTTCATGAATGCAGGCCTTAAACTCGCCACCTATATCAAGTAATACCCGCCTGGTAACCAAAGCTTCACTCTGCACGGGGTGCGGCCTCTGTATTTCTTGACTTGCCGGCCATTCGGGGCTATGTCGCGCTGCATTGCGGCATGCAATCCCGCCGACTCGTTCAGAGCTCGGCCGAACCGGAACGGAAACTGTTTTCCCTTTGACGACATTCGCTGACCTTGGCTTGAGCCAAAAAGTGCTATCCGCTGTCACAGACGCGGGCTATACGATCCCCACACCTATCCAGGCGGGGGCTATTCCCTTTGCGCTCGAGCGTCGCGACATTTGCGGCATCGCGCAGACGGGCACCGGCAAAACGGCATCTTTTGTCCTGCCGATGCTGTCGCTTCTTGAAAAGGGCCGCGCCCGCGCCCGCATGCCCCGCACGCTGATCCTCGAGCCGACGCGCGAACTCGCCGCCCAGGTTGCCGAGAATTTCGAGAAATACGGCAAGAACCACCGCCTCAACGTCGCCCTCCTGATCGGCGGCGTTTCCTTCGAGGACCAGGATCGCAAGCTCGAGCGCGGCGCCGACGTTCTGATCTGCACGCCCGGCCGCCTGCTCGACCATTTCGAGCGCGGCAAGCTCTTGATGAGCGGCGTCGAAATCCTCGTCATCGACGAAGCCGACCGCATGCTCGACATGGGCTTCATTCCCGATATCGAGCGCATCGCCAAGCTCATCCCCTTCACCCGCCAGACGCTGTTCTTCTCGGCGACCATGCCGCCGGAGATCCAGAAGCTGGCCGACCGGTTCCTGCAGAACCCGGAGCGCATCGAAGTGGCAAAGCCCGCTTCGGCCGCAAAGACCGTGACGCAGCGCTTCGTCGCCTCGCACAGCAAGGATTACGAGAAACGCGCGATTCTGCGTGAACTCGTCCGTGCACAGACTGAGCTCAAGAACGCCATCATCTTCTGCAACCGCAAGAAGGATGTCGCCGATCTCTTCCGTTCGCTCGAACGCCACGGCTTCAACGTCGGGGCGTTGCATGGCGACATGGACCAGCGTTCCCGCACGACGATGCTGCAGAATTTCCGTGACGGCAACCTCCAGCTGTTGGTGGCCTCCGACGTTGCCGCCCGCGGTCTCGACATTCCCGATGTCAGCCATGTCTTCAATTTCGACGTGCCGATCCACTCCGAGGACTATGTCCACCGGATCGGCCGCACCGGCCGCGCTGGCCGCTCCGGTGCCGCCTTCACTCTCGTCACCAAGCGCGACACGAAATTCGTCGACGCGATCGAGAAGCTGATCGGCGAAAATGTCGAATGGTTGAATGGCGACCTGAACTCGCTGCCACCGGCGGAAGAAGGCAAGGACAGCGACCGTCCGCGCCGCAACGGACGCGAACGTGGCGACAAGGATCGCGGGCGCGGACGCGGCAGGCACAGTGCTGCGAGTCATAAATCTGATAACGACATACAGGATAGTGACGTCCAAGTGATCGCAGCAGCACCAGCAAAGGCCGAAGTCGTGAAGAACGAGCGCAAAGCAGAGCAGAAGCCGCAAAACAATGCGCGCAACAATCGGCCCTATCCGGCAAATGACGACAGCCGCGATCGCCGCCGTCATCGCGATCACGACGACGGGCCGACCCCGGTCGGTTTCGGCGACGATATCCCCGCCTTCATGCTGATCGCCGGCAGCGCCAAGGTCTGAGCATCCCATGGGTAGGCCTGGCGTCGACTTCCCGGGCCTTGGGGTAGGTTTGGTGATTCTGCGCCAGGGCAGGATCCTTCTCTATAGGCGCATACGCCCGCCTGAAGCCGGCTACTGGAACATCGTCGGCGGCAAGGTCGATCACATGGAGCCGGCTGAAGAAGCTGCGCGCCGCGAGGCCGAAGAAGAAACCGGCCTCACGATCGGCGGGATTGAGCGCATCGGCATGACCGAACAAATCATCGATGCCGACCGCCAGCACTGGATCTCCATCCTGTATCTCGCGCGCGACGTCGATGGCGAGCCGCAATTGACCGAGCCGGACAAGCTTTCGGATTTCGGCTGGTTTCCCTTGACTGATTTGCCCGAGCCGCTGTCAGCCTTCACCAAGGCGGCGATCGCTGCCTTGCCGCGAGGCTTGAGCTTTCCGGGTTAGATTGAAGCATTCTGCCGGAGCACGGAAAAGCTCTAGCCCGCTCAACCTTCGGCGCGAAGCGCCGCCTCATAGGCAAGCCGCACCCACTTCGCCATCAGATCGGGATCGTCGTAGGCTTCTTCGGGGATTGACCAGTAGGGCATTTTCACCGGCTTGCCCTTCTTGCCTTCATAGGCCCATTGCGTGGCGCCGGCGGCAGCAAATTCCGGAGCGCTCGTCTCATCGGCTTTCAGCAGCATCTCGTCGCGCACTTCGACGGCAACGATGCGCCCG
This sequence comes from Rhizobium sp. NLR10b, assembly GCF_019685435.1. Taxonomy (NCBI): domain Bacteria; kingdom Pseudomonadati; phylum Pseudomonadota; class Alphaproteobacteria; order Hyphomicrobiales; family Rhizobiaceae; genus Rhizobium; species Rhizobium sp. NLR10b. The sequence continues at coordinate 46,730 of NZ_JABDWV010000012.1, forward strand.
AGATGATAAATGCCCTTGCCGCCAAACATGCGCTTGATCGTGACGGGGCCGAGCCCCTGAAACATTTCCTCGATCCCGGCATTATCCATTCTCTGTTTCCTCGCATACCTGCCAGCCGGATTACAGCGTGTGATAATCCCGGTTCATATAGATGAGCGCCGGGTGCTTCTCGCTGAAGCGGACGGCGGCAACCTCACCAAAGATGACATTGTGCGTCGGCATTTCCTTGATGTCGGTCACCCGGCAATCGAAGGCGGCAAGCGCATCGGCAAGAACGGGCGCGCCGGTGACGAGCGTGTCGAAACGGGCGCTGGCGAAGCGCTCGTCATTGGCAATCGCGGTGCGCCCGGAGAAAGCGTCGGCGACGGCCTGATGGTGGGCGCCGAGCGTGTTGAGCACGAAGATGCCGCTGCGGAAAAAGATCTCGTTTTTCGGATTGGTGTTGTTGAGGCAGATCAGCACCGAAGCCGGATTGTCCGAGACCGAGCAGGCGGCAGTGATGGTGACGCCGCGGCGCAGACCTTCCATCGCCGTCGTCACGAGCTGCACATGACCGGCATAACGGCTCATGGCATCGCGATAAAGGCCGGGATCGATATGCTGTCTGTTCAACACCTGCTTCTCCCATGCACGTTCATCTGCCTGGATCATCTTGCTAGAGCATATCGCCGAAAAGCGTGCGGCGGTTTTGCGACAACGACATGCGTAAAAACAAAGACGTAAAGCTCGAGGAGCGAATCTGAAAGGTCGCCATGCGCTTTATCGCGCCAATATGGCGAGCATCGGTTACCTTTTCTACAATAGGACCGGTGAAAAGCGCTGGGTTCCGCTTGTTTTTCTTTGACGATTGCGGCCTTGCGGATAAAAGGGCATGGACGATGGCTAGGGATCTTCGCCTTTCATGATCAACCTGCGTGGCATAGCAGCCTTTCTGACGCTGCTCGGAACGGCGGCGCAAGGCCATGCGGCCGGTGTGACGATCGGCGTCGTCGCCCCGCAGGGCGGGCCGCTCGGCCTGCTAGGCGCGCAGATCGCCGCCGGCGCCGGTTTCGAGATCCAGCAATCCGGCAATACGCTCGTCGCCGTCAACGAGACCTGCGAGGACAATAGCGGCGCGGCGGTTGCCGATGCGCTCGTCAGTGCCAGGGTGCAGATTGCCGTCGGTTTTCTCTGCAGTGAGACGCTGGAGGGCGCACTGCCGAAGCTGAAGGACGCCAATATTCCGGCGATCACCGTTTCGGCGCGTTCGCGCATCCTGATGGAGGATGCGCTGAAAAACGGCTGGCCACTCTTCCGCTTGGCACCTGCCGATGGCACTGAGGCGGCAAAGATCATCGAGGTGATCCTCAAGGACTGGGCCGCCGACCCGATCGCGCTGATCGAGGACGGCACCATTCATGGCCGCGAACTGACGGAAGCCGTGCGCAATGCGCTCGAGCAGAACGGCCTGAAGCCGGTTTTCACCGATACCTACCGGCCGGGACAGGAGCAGCAGATCGCCCTCGTGCGCCGACTGAAACGGGCCGGCGCCACCAGGGTCTTCGTCGGCGGCGATCGCAACGATGTCGCCGTCATCGCCCGCGACGCCAAGGCGGAAAACATTCCGCTGTCGATCCTCGGCGGCGATGCCATGCGCGCCGCCGATCAGCCGCTGCCTCTCACTCCCGGCGTGCGTGCGGTCGCCCTACCCGAATATGCGCTTTCGCCCGAAGGCGCGCCGGCGGCCGACGCGCTGCGCGCCAAGGGCACCGAGCCGGAAGGTTATGTCCTGCCATCCCTGGCGGCCGCGCTGATTGCCGGCCGGGCGGCCGAAGCCGCCGCTGCCGCCGGCAAGCCGCTGCGGGAAACCCTTGTCGGCGCTACATTCCAGACACCGATCGGCGCCGTCGCCTTCACCGGCGCGCATGAACTTTCGCAAAACCCCTACCGGCTGCTTGAATGGCGGGGCAATGGCTTTTTTCCACCTGCTGCGCCGACGCAATGAGCGGCCGCCAGCACTGAATTCCGGCGCCGTGCGCAGATGGCGCCCCTACGGGAGTAAGACTTGATGAAGCTGCCCATTCGCATTGCCCCTTCGATCCTCGCGGCGGATTTCGCCAGGCTCGGCGAGGAGGTGCGCGACGTCACGGCCGCCGGCGCCGACTGGATCCACCTCGACGTGATGGATGGACATTTCGTGCCGAACATCTCCTTCGGTCCCGATGTCATCAAGTCGCTGCGTTCCTACACACCAGCCACTTTCGACTGCCATCTGATGATCTCTCCGGTCGATGACTATCTCGAAGCCTTCGCCAAGGCCGGCTGCGACCGCATCACCGTCCATGCCGAATCCGGGCCACATCTGCACCGCTCGCTGCAGACGATCCGCAATCTCGGTAAGAAGGTCGGCGTGACGATCAATCCGGCGACGCCGCTGAGCGCCATCGAGAACGTGCTCGACGACGTCGACCTCATCCTCATCATGTCGGTCAATCCCGGTTTCGGCGGACAGAAATTCATTCCCGCGATGACGGCCAAGATCGCCGCGGCAAGGTCTCTGATCGGTGACCGGCCGATCGAACTCGAGGTTGACGGCGGCGTCACCGTGGAAACGGCGCCTGATATCGCGCGCGCCGGCGGCAACGTCCTCGTCGCCGGCTCGGCAATTTTCAAGGGTGGTACGGTCGACAACTATCGCAAGACCGTCGCCGAATTGCGTCAGGCAGCCGAAGGGGCACGTACATGACGAAGCGTCTGATCTTTGGCGGCATGCTAGCAGCAGTCGCCGGCCTGCCTGGCTTGTCACTGGCCGGAGACATTGCCAGCATCCAGCCGATCGGTTTTTCCGCCGACGGCAAGGTTTTCGCATTTCAGGAATTCGGCATCAAGGAGAACAGCAAGACTCCCTATTCGGAAACCTATTTCATCGATACCGACAGCGGCCAATATCTCGAAGGCACCCCCTTTCGTACCGAACTGACGGATAAGAACGCCAATCTTTCCAAGGCCCGCCGCCAGAACCTGACGGCGGCGCGCAGCCAGATGGATAAGTACGACCTTCTGACAAATCCGGGTCTGATTGCCGCCTTCAACCCGCCAACCGAGCTCGGCTCGCCCTCGAAGACGCTTCGCTACACCACACTCGCAATCGATGGGCCGCCGAAAACGCCCTATACGCTCTCACTCGGCGAGATGCCGGTGCCGACGCCGAAGGAATGCGCGACAGTCGATAAGCGGGTCCTTGGTTTCAGCCTGCAGATGATCGAGAAGGAAGGTGTCCCGAACCGTCAGGCAGCGCGGCAGGCAACGATTGTTCCAGCCGAGCGGACATGCTCGGTCGAATTCAGGATCGGCGGCGCGGTGGTCTACCAGCCGGAAGGCGGAAATCAAATTCACATTGCGCTGGTCCTCGCCTTCGATGCTGAAAGGAACGGACGCTGGATCGCCGTTCCGGTCCATCCCTGAGCATGGATCGCCCCAGGATGGATCGTCTAAGGGCGGCAAAGCCGCCCTCCTCCGATCTCTTTGCCGGCGCATTGCTCTGGGGCGTGCAGATGCTGGCCGCCGCCATGCTCGGCCTTTACCTCCGCAACGGCCTCGAGACGAGCCGGCTCGCCGAGGTGGCGGCACTCTATTTTCTCGGCGGCCTGCTCTCCTGGCCCTTCGCCCTGCCGGTCGCTCGCTTTTGTGCCTTTAACAGGCCACCGGAAGCGCGCTTCGCCGCCTTTTTCGTGACGCTGACGGCAGCCACGATCCTGATGACCGCCTTCCTGTTCGCCATGGAATACCGGATCTTCTATTCGCGCTGGCACGCGCCCTTCGGCAGCATCGCCTGGGCCTTCCAGTTCGTCTTCACCGGCATCAGTGCCGTCTACCAGTTCCTGGTGATCGGCCTTCGCCTTTTCCTGCCGCTCGGCCTCGCCTGCCTTGTCGTCAGCAGCTATCATCTCGCCAAACGCATGCGTTGAGATTACCGCCCGTCTTTGCTAAAGGGGCGCTAGCTCGATGCAGCAATTTCAGCAAAAGTGCCCAGCGGTTTTGCTAGGCAAAGCGCGAAGCGGTTTTGCCGGGAATTGCGTCTTAGACGTTCAAACCTCTCGAAGTGAAGGCAGCCGCCCATGATCCCGCGTTACTCCCGGCCCGAAATGGTCGCCATCTGGTCTCCCGAAACCAAGTTCCGCATCTGGTTCGAGATCGAGGCGCATGCCTGCGACGCGCTAGCCGAACTCGGCGTCATCCCGAAATCGGCGGCAAGGACCATCTGGGAAAAAGGCGGCGCGGCCACCTTCGACGTCGCCCGCATCGACGAGATCGAGGCCGTCACCAAGCATGACGTCATCGCCTTCCTCACCCACCTCGCCGAGATCGTCGGCCCGGATGCGCGCTTCGTCCACCAGGGCATGACCTCGTCCGACGTGCTCGACACCTGCTTCAACGTCCAGCTGGTGCGTGCCACCGACATCCTTATCTCCGATCTCGACCGGCTGCTCGCAGCGCTGAAAACCCGGGCCTTCGAACACAAGGACACGGTCACTATCGGCCGCTCGCACGGCATCCATGCCGAGCCGACCACCTTCGGCGTCAAGCTAGCGCTTGCCTATGCCGAATTCGAGCGCTGCCGCCAGCGCCTCGTCGCCGCCCGCGAGGAAGTCGCGACCTGCGCCATCTCGGGCGCCGTCGGCACCTTCGCCAACATCGATCCGCGCGTCGAGGAACATGTCGCCGAAGCGCTCGGCCTGAAGGCCGAGCCGGTGTCGACCCAGGTCATCCCGCGCGACCGCCACGCCATGTATTTCGCCACCCTCGGCGTCGTCGCCTCCTCGATCGAGCGTCTGGCGACCGAGATCCGCCACCTGCAGCGCACCGAGGTGCTGGAGGCCGAGGAATACTTCTCGCCCGGCCAGAAGGGCTCCTCGGCGATGCCGCACAAGCGTAACCCGGTGCTAACCGAAAACCTCACCGGCCTCGCCCGCATGGTCCGGTCCTACGCCGTGCCGGCCATGGAAAACGTCGCCCTCTGGCACGAGCGCGATATCTCCCATTCCTCGGTCGAACGCATGATCGGTCCCGACGCGACGGTCACCCTCGACTTCGCCCTCTCCCGCCTCGCCGGCGTCATCGAAAAGCTGCTGGTCTACCCGGAGAACATGGAGAAGAACCTCAACAAGTTCCGCGGCCTCGTCCACTCCCAGCGTGTTCTCCTTGCACTGACCCAGGCCGGTGTTTCCCGCGAGGATGCTTACCGCCTCGTCCAGCGCAACGCCATGAAGGTCTGGGAACAGGGCAAGGATTTCCTGGAAGAGCTGCTGGCTGATGCCGAGGTCAGGGCTGCGTTGTCCGAAGAGGATATTCGGGAGAAGTTCGACCTTGGGTATCACACCAAGCATGTCGATACGATCTTCCGCCGCGTCTTCGGCAACGCTTGAGTGGGCTGCAACGATATGACGGCGTCTTTCAGGCGTCGTCAGGCTGTTGACAAACCACTGCGAGACTCGCGACGTCATCCTCGGCCTTGTGCCGAGGAACTGCGCTGACCCAATAAGTGGCTGAAATTCCCGTTAGGAAATTGCAGAGGTAAGATGCTCGGCGCAAGGCCGAGCATGACTGAGGAGATTTTTCCAACAAACTGACGGTCCTTCAGGGCGTCGTTTTCAATTGTGCCTTGTTATTTTTGTGATTGCAGAATGGATGATGGTCAGCTTTTCTCAAGTGGCCGTTGTTTCTGCTTCAATGCTTTGGCATTGACAGAGCGTTTGCGCGCCTGCGCTTTTTTCGGCGGCGGCGTCGCTTGCGCGATCTCGGTCGTTTGGCAGGCCTCCGTCTGCCCCCGTCCCTTGGCCGCCTTGGCGACCAGTTCGTCCAGATGTTTCAGCTCTTCCTCGTCGAGATTTTCGATGCCGATGAAGCGGTTCTCCGCATGGCTTGTCAGAATGATTTCGTTGAGCTTGGCCTGGATCGCCCGGGTGTCGCGCGTCTGGGCGTTCTGCAGCACGAAGACCATCAGGAAGGTGATGATCGTCGTGCCCGTGTTGATGATGAGCTGCCAGGTTTCCGAATAGTTGAAGAAGGGGCCGAGCACGGCCCAGATGATGACGACGCTCAGGGCCAGGATGAAGATGACGGGCTTACCCGCCCATTCCGATATCTTGGTTGCGAAGCGGGCGAACAGATGCTTCATCGTCACCTCTGAAATCGAAGTCCATGCTAAAAACGCCGTGGCAGGTTCGTATGTTCCCCCGGGACCCCGGTCTGGGCTGAGGTCCCGGGAGAAGCCGTGATCATACGGCTTCGCGAGCGACCAGCTTGCGGTAGAGATGCCAGGTCGCATGGCCGAGGATTGGGATGACGAGCGCGAGCCCGGCAAAGACCGGGATCGTGCCGATGACGAGAAGTGCGGCGACGATCAGGCCCCAGAGCAGTACCGGCACCGGATTGGCGATCGTCGCGCGGATCGAGGTCACGACGGCGGCAACCGCTCCGACGTCACGATCGAGCAGAAGCGGAAAGGTGATGACCGATATGGCCAGCACAACAAGCGCGAAGACAAAACCGATGAGATTGCCCCAGATGATCAGTTGCAGGCCCTCGGCCGTGCCGAAGACCTGGCGGCTGAAATCCGCCATGGTGCGCGGAAACACGTCGCCAAGAAGATTGGTGTACAGCGTCTGCGCCGTCACAAGCCACACGACGAACAGGCCAAAGAGCATCAGCCCGACCGCGATGATCGACGGCAGCGCCGGCGAACGGCGCACCTCGAGCGCATGCGTCCATGAGGTGTCGAGGCCTTCCTCCCGGCGGCGGCTGATCTCATATAGGCCGATCGCCGCGATCGGACCGATCAGCACGAAGCCGGACATCAGCGGAAAGACCATCGGCAGAAGGTTGGCGCCGGAGGTCCACAGCGTCAGGAAGATGCCGGCGATCGGATACATCAGGCACAGGAACACGTAGTGCGAAGGCTTTTCACTGAAATCGTCGAGCCCGCGCTTCAGCGCATCGAAAACATCGGCGATGCCGATGCGGTTGACCACGGGCCAAACAAAATTTTCGCTGGCACCCGTCATGACATGAAATGCCGCCATGGCTTTCTCCTCCTCAGCCGAGACTTGGTCGGCCGCGGACATGCATCGGCGGATAAGCCGATACGAAATCCGCAACCGGCACTGGAGCAACATAACAAACTTCAGCGCCCGTGTCGCTCCCTTGCCGCCCCCTCTTGACATCTTGGTCAAGCCTTCTCACATCGGCGGCACTATGAAAGCCTCAGACGCAGATATTCTCATCATCCCCGGCTACACCAATTCCGGCCCCAGCCATTGGCAGAGCCGCTGGCAGGCGAAGCTCAGCACGGCGCGGCGCGTCGAACAGGCCGAATGGACGAAGCCGGTCCGCGAGGACTGGATCGCCCGCATCGCCGAAGAGGTGAACGCCTCGACCCGCCCGGTCGTGCTCGTCGCCCATTCGCTCGGCGTGCCCTCGGCAATCCATGCCATCCCGCATTTCCGAAAGCGGGTGGCAGGCGCTTTCCTTGTCGCTCCGCCTGAAGTCACCAATCCAGACATTCGCCCCAAGCACCTGATGACCTTCGGCCCCTATCCGCGTGACCCGCTGCCCTTCCCTTCGATCACCGTCGCCAGCCGCAACGATCCGTTCGGCAGCTACGACCATGCTGACGATATCGCCAGCAGTTGGGGTTCCTTCCTCGTCGATGCCGGCGAGGCGGGGCATATCAATGCTGATTCCGGGCATGGCCCGTGGCCCGAAGGAACAATGGTCTTCGCCCAGTTCCTCAGTCGCCTTTCTGCCTGATTTGGAAAACCCGGCCCTCGCCTTTTCAGCGACCGCTTTCTAAGCCTTTCTTAATAGAAAGCCCGCAGACTGCGCCGAGATGAAATCAGCGAGAATGCCCGTGAAGAAAGCCCGCCCGGAGGCCGATGAACCGCATGGCGATCTCGCAGCGGCTGAGGCCGGCGTCGGCAACGGGTCAACCGACGGTTCCGATCTGGCTGAGCGCGAGAGCCGCTGGAACCATGCGCTTGTTGGTTCCGGCCTCGGCGTATGGGATCACAATTACCGTCTCGACCGGAAATATTATTCGCCGACGTGGAAAACCATCCGCGGAATGGCGCCGGACGAGGACGTCGCCGGCGACTATGAGGCCTGGTTGCAACTCGTCCATCCCGACGACCGCGACTTCGTTGCTCATGCGATCGAGCGGCAGAATGCCGGCGATCCGGCCTATCAGATCTTCCAATATCGTGAACGCCACAGGGACGGCCATTGGGTCTGGATCGATTGCCGTGGTGCCTGCGTCGAATGGGATGAGAACGGGGTCCCGACGCGCATCGTCGGAACGGATACAGATATCACCGCCCGCAAGGAAGCCGAGGAGACGCTGTCGCGTCTGTCGCGCCGGCTCGACCTGGCGCTGGAAGTTTCCCGCATCGGCGTCTTCGAGGCCGATATCGAAAATGACGTCGTCGAATGGGACGATCGCCTGATTGCCATCTACGGCTTGCAGGGTGCGGCGCGCAAGATCGGCGCCGACGCCTGGGCCAAAAGCCTGCATCCGGACGACCGTGAGCGCGTGCTCGGCCTCGCCGATCGCAGCGTCGAAAGCGGCAGCGACTTTCAGCAGGAATACCGCATCATCCGCGGCGACGGCGTCGAACGGATCATCCGTGCCCGCTCGGCCTTCTTCGTCGACGGCAACGGCCAACGCAAGCTGATCGGCGCCAATTGGGACGTCACCGAGGAGGTCGCGCTTCGCAACGAGCTGCAGCGCGCCAAGGAACTGGCGGAAGCCCGCAACCGCGAACTCGAAGCCGTCAAGGAAAACATCGAGCACCTGGCATTGCACGATTACCTCACCGGCCTGCCCAACCGCCGTTATCTCGACAAGATGCTGGACGACCGCGCGGCGGAATGCCGGGCCAGCGGTCTTGCTCTGGCGGTTCTGCATATCGATCTCGATCGCTTCAAGCAGATCAACGATACCCTCGGCCATCGGGCGGGCGACGCCATGCTGCAGCACGCCGCAAATGTGCTCAGACATTCGGTCCGCGCCGCCGATTTTGTCGCGCGTATCGGCGGTGATGAATTTGTCGTCCTCTGCGCCGTCGATGCTGCATCGAAGAAGATCGCCAGCCTGGCCGAACGCCTGATCCGCGAATTGCGCCGGCCCGTCAGATACGAGGGGCATGACTGCCGTTTCGGCGCCAGCATCGGCATCGCGGTCAATGGCGGCACCAAGCTCGACGCCAAGCAGACGCTGCTCGACGCCGACATCGCGCTCTATCGCGCCAAAGGGCTCGGCCGAAATCGCTTCGAATTCTTCTCGGCATCGGCCCGCAACGATATCGTCTCGGCCAAGCAACTCGCCGACGAAATCCTGATCGGCCTGGAGCGCAATGAATTCGTGCCGTTCTATCAATTGCAATTCGACGCCCGCACGCTCGATGTCACGGGCGTCGAGACGCTCGCCCGGTGGCAACACCCCGTACACGGCCTGCTGACGCCAGATCGCTTTCTCGATATCGCAGAGGATCTCGACGTCGTTTCGACGATCGACGCCCTGATCCTGGAGCGCGCGCTGGCAGACCGCCGTACCTGGATCAAGGATGGGCTGTCGATCCCGAAAATATCGGTCAACGTTTCCGCCCGCCGGCTGACCGATCCCGACCTCGGCAAGAAGCTGCGCGCCTTGAAAATCGAACCCGGCGCCATCGCCTTCGAACTGCTGGAATCGATCTCGCTCGACGATTGCGACGAGGCGGTGGCCGCCAATTTGAAAAAGCTGCGCAAGCTCGGCATCGACATCCATATCGACGACTTCGGTACCGGCCACGCCTCGATCGTCAGCCTTCTGCGCCTGAGCCCGAACACGCTGAAGATTGATCGCGAGCTGATCCGCATGCTGCCGCAATCTGCCGAGCAGCGTAAACTCGTTGGCTCCATCATCGATATCGGCCGCTCGCTCAATATTCTCGTCATCGCTGAGGGCGTCGAAACGGCGGATCATGTGCGCATTCTGGAGCAACTCGGCTGCGACACGCTGCAGGGCTATGCGCTCGCCCGGCCGATGCCGGCCATACAGATCCCCTCCTTCATCCGCGCCGGAAGCTGGCGCCATCTGACCGCCGCGCGCGGCTTGCAGACGCATCTTCTCCGCGCGACGCCAAGCAGAACCGCCAAATAAAACCTGTATATGCGGCCCGCCATTTCGCCTTCATTCCACCGTAGAGAAAAAGCGGCTAGAGTCGTAAAGCGAATTCATTCGATTCTCTTCGCGCTATTCCGTAAAATCCGGAAACAGGGCCATGAAAACCGGCAGCCGGGGCCACGAAATCCGGAAACCGGGGCCACGAAATCCGGAAACCGGGGAAGGAGCGACAGGCGGATTGTGAAACACTCTCTTTTCCTTTAAGGGGACGCCACGAGATCGATCCACTCGCGCTATCCCAAGAGCGCCAACAACAGAGAATGACCAAGATGAACCGTCGCCGCCGTATCTACGAGGGCAAGGCAAAGATTCTGTATGAGGGTCCGGAGCCGGGCACTTTGATCCAGTTCTTCAAGGACGATGCCACCGCCTTCAACAAGAAGAAACATGAAGTCATCGACGGCAAGGGTGTCCTGAACAACCGCATTTCCGAATATATCTTCAGCCATCTGAACAAGATCGGCATTCCCACCCATTTCATCCGCCGGCTCAACATGCGCGAGCAGCTGATCAGGGAAGTGGAGATGATCCCGCTGGAGATCGTCGTGCGCAATGTCGCCGCCGGTTCTCTCGCCAAACGCCTCGGCATCGAGGAAGGCGTCGTTTTGCCCCGCTCGATCATCGAATTCTATTACAAGTCCGACGCGCTCGACGATCCGATGGTCTCCGAAGAGCACATCACCGCCTTCGGCTGGGCCAATCCGGCCGAGCTCGACGACATCATGGCGCTCGCCATCCGCGTCAACGATTTCATGACCGGCCTCTTCCTCGGCGTCGGCATCCAGCTCGTCGATTTCAAGATCGAATGCGGCCGCCTCTTCGAAGGCGATCTGATGCGCATCATCCTCGCCGACGAGATCTCGCCGGACAGCTGCCGGCTCTGGGACATCGAAACCCGCGAGAAGATGGACAAAGACCGCTTCCGCCGCGACCTCGGCGGGTTGCTCGAAGCCTACTCCGAAGTCGCTCGCCGTCTCGGCATCATCAATGAAAATGAGCCTGTGCGCGGCACCGGCCCCGTTTTGGTTAAATAAAAATTCGTCTGGTCAAGTAAGGCAGGAAAGACAAAGTGATCAAGGCTCGTGTCACCGTCACGCTGAAAAACGGCGTTCTCGATCCGCAGGGCAAGGCCATCGAAGGCGCGCTCGGCGCCCTCGGCTTTTCGGGCGTCGGCCATGTAAGGCAGGGCAAGGTCTTCGACCTGGAGCTCGAAGGCGCCGACAAGGCCATGGCCGAGGCAGACCTCAAGGCGATGTGCGAAAAACTGCTCGCCAACACGGTCATCGAGAACTACGCGATCGCAATCGACTGACCATTGCTGACCTGCCCGTCAACCGGCGGGTCTTATGGATTGAGCGTCATGCTGAAGGCAAAGCTGGAGACGGAAGTCTCGAAATTCATGAGCTATGTTTTGCGCCATGCGCCGGATGCCGCAGGCTTGACGCTTGATGCCGAGGGTTGGGTATCGTTCGATGATCTCGAAAGGGTGCTGACGTCGAAATACGGCATCTCCCGCGCCGATATCGTCGAGATCATCGACAACAGTCCGAAGAAACGCTTCACGCTTGTTGATAACAGGATTCGCGCCAACCAGGGCCACAGTGTCGAGGTCGATCTGGGATTGACCCCGGTTGAACCGCCGGCAGTTCTCTTTCACGGCACGTCACTCACGAACTGGCCGTCGATCAAGCGCGAAGGCCTGAAGAAGATGGAGCGGCACCACGTCCATCTGTCGGCTGACATCGATACGGCGAAAATAGTCGCCGTGCGCCGCAAGGGCGACTATATCATTCTGCGTGTCGACGCAGCCGCCATGTTTTCAGAAGGCCATTCTTTCTTTGTCGCGGACAATGGAGTATGGCTCGCCGAGAGCGTTCCAGTCCAATATCTTTCGCGAAATGCGGGGACTCTATGAAATCAGCCGTCGTTCAACTTCCGGGCCTCAACCGCGATCGCGACATGATCGCAGCTCTCACCAAGATCTCGGGTCACCAACCGGTGACGATCTGGCAGACGGAGACGGAAATCCCTGACGTTGACCTGATCGTCATCCCCGGCGGCTTCTCCTATGGCGATTATCTGCGCTGCGGCGCGATCGCCGCCCGCATGCCGGTCATGCAGGCGATCATCGACAAGGCTGCAAGGGGCGTGAAGGTCCTCGGCGTCTGCAACGGATTCCAGATCCTCGTCGAAGCGGGCCTGCTGCCTGGCGCGCTGATGCGCAACGCCTCGCTGAAATTCGTCTGCCGCGAGATCAAGCTCGAAGTCGTCAATGCCGAGACGGATTTCACCCGCGCCTACGCGCAAGGGCAGGTCATCCGTTGCCCTGTCGCCCACCACGACGGCAATTATTTTGCCGACGAAGCGACGCTGGCGAAGATCGAGGGCAATGGTCAGGTGCTGTTCCGTTATGCCGAGGGCACCAATCCGAACGGTTCGATCAACGACATTGCCGGCGTGATGAACGAAAAGGGCAATGTGCTCGGCATGATGCCGCATCCGGAAAACCTGATCGAGACCGCCCATGGCGGTTCGGATGGCCGAGGCCTCTTCGCCTCGGCGCTCGACGTCGTCGCCGCCTGACCCCACCTCAGCCATGCCGCCCGTAGGCGCGCCGCGGGCAACGGCATGTAACTCAGAAGACTTTCATCCGGATCACTGGAGCAAGATCAATGCGCCCTCGCCTCACCGTCGCAAACACCGCTTTGTTGACTGCTCTGGCAACCATTGTGGCGGCCTGCCAGTCGCCGGCACCGGCAGCAGGTCCAAACCGGGCGGCGTTGCCGACGATGGAGCGCGTAGCGCTCGGCGCCAATGCCTGCTGGTTCAAATCGGGCGATCCGGCCTTTGCAGCCTATAAGCTCGCTCCGGAACTCAATTCCTTCTCCGGTCGGCCGCGTATCCTGCTCGTCCACAAGGGCAGCCCGGAAAGCCGGCCGCTGCTCGTCGTCCAGGCCGAGGGAAGCCCTGCCCATCTGCAGGCCTTTGGTCCGATGATGCAGGAGCCTGTCGCCGGCCGCATCGCCGCCGACGTCAACCGCTGGTCCGGCGGCAACAGGGCCTGCAATTGATCGCTGTGATCATCCGCAGCGTCAGTCCCAGAAAAATGACTTGCTGATTTCGCGTGCGGCTTCGGACTGCGATACCCCGATGTCCTTGAGTCCCGCCGCCGAAAGCTCCCTGAGCGCGCGGCGGCCCTCCCGCTTCTGATGCCAGAGACGAATGGCAGCCCAGATCCATCCCAGACGCGTCGTCGCCTCGGCAGGCGGACTGGGAAGGATGACGCGCCGGTCCTCATAAGAGACAATCGGCACAATTGGCGTATTGATTTCGGGCAATGCAGACATTCCAGGAATCCTCTCGGCTCGTCCTTGGAATTGACTCTTAATCTTGACAGGGACATGGTGACAATATAGCAATTGTCACCATGACAAATTGGCTTCCAGATCTTTCCCGCGGCTCCGGGCCGGTCTATCTCCGGCTTGCCGACAGCATCGAATCCGCCATTGCGAGCGGCGCCCTGCCCGCCGGCAGCAAACTGCCGCCGCAGCGCAATCTTGCCTATGATATCGGCGTGACGATCGGCACGATCGGCCGCGCCTATGCGCTGGTGCACGAGCGCGGCCTGGTTGCCGGCGAGGTTGGCCGCGGCACCTATGTGCTGAACCGTGCCGAGACGCCGCCCGGTGAACAAGCCGATCCAGTGGCCGTCTCGCTCGGCGGCACTCGCTTTCAGGACGCGCCTGCCGACAAGATCCGTTTCGATACGACAGCCGCCCCCGACCTCGGCCAGGGCAAGATCATCTCAGCCATCCTCGCCGAGATCGGCGAACAGCATCTCACCGAGATTTCCTCCTATTCCCGAAGTTTTCCGCGCAACTGGTTCGAGGCGGGCCGCCGCTGGCTTGCCCGCAGCGGCTGGACGCCGGAAGTCGAAAACATCGTGCCGACGCTCGGCGCCCATGCCGCGGCGGTCGCCGTTATTGCCGCTGTCTCGGCGCCGGGCGACAAGATCGTTTTCGAAAATCTGACCTACACCCAGGTCAGCCGCAGCGCCCGCCTTCTCGGCCGCCGCACGGTAACGGTCGCATCCGACGAATTCGGCGTCATTCCCGATGATTTCGAACGGCTCTGCCAGCAGCAGCATCCGAAGATCGCCTTCCTGATGCCGACTGTCCACAATCCGACAGTGACGATCATGCCCCATGAGCGGCGCGCGGCAATTGCCGCAATCGCCCGAAAGCACAGCGTCTGGCTGATCGAGGACGACCTCTACGGCGGCATGGCCGACGATGAGACGCCGCTCATCGCCTCCCTTGCGCCCGACCGCACCTTTCTGGTCAACGGCCTGTCGAAATCAGTCGCCGCCGGTGTGCGCGGCGGCTGGGTCGCCTGCCCGCCGCATTTTGCCCAGCGCATCAAGGTGACGCACAGGATGGTCACTGGCGGCTTGCCTTTCATCCTGGCAGAGACCTGTGCCCGCCTGGTCGAAAGCGGCCGGGCGCACGACATCCGCAAGGAGGTTATCGGGGAACTCTCCCGGCGCGCCCATCTCGCCCGCGAACATCTGCAGGGTTTCGACTTCGCGTCGCATCCGCATGCGCCCTTCCTCTGGCTGAAATTGCCGGAGCCCTGGATGTCCGGCACCTTCAAGAATGCCGCCTTTCGCGACGGCGTGCTGGTCGATGACGAAGACGAGTTCAAGGCGGCCCGCGGCGAGAAAACCTACTACCGCATTCGCATCGGCTTCTCCTCACCCAAAACAGGCCAGGAATTGACCGCAGGCCTGATGATCCTGCGCCGGCTGCTGGAAAATGGCGGTTCCGCCTATGACGGCGAAATATGATCTGTTGCAAATGCACGCCATAATTTCGAAAAAACGCACACGCCTGACGAGAGCGCTTTACCGCCTCGCCCCCCGTGCTACCTCTTTGTTATTCCCGCTTGGTGCGAATCAAAGGACGGCAGATGAGGGTCGAGTTCGGAAGGATCGCGTTACGCTTCTTGGGGCTGGCATCCGTGGCAGTCGTAGCCGCCGCCTCGATGGTGGATTCGGCCAATGCCAGCGAGCAGATATTCGATGAATTGCGTTTCGGGGCTTCCGCCTCGGTGCAATCGGGTCGGGCCGGGGAAGATGGCGTCTTTCCGGAGATTACCGCTCTCTTCGATCCTTTCGGATATGAGGGGGCTGTCGGCTGGCAACAACAGCTGCTGCATCCCCGCGTCCATCTCGGGACCTCGATCGGCACCTCGGGTGAAGCAACGCAATTCTTCACGGGCTTCACCTGGACGGTCGATCTCAACGAAAAGCTCTTTGCCGAAACCGGATTCGGCGGCGTCATCCACACCGGCGAGCTGGACGACAATGATGACGGCCCGGAACTCGGCTGTCGCGTTCTGTTCCACGAATATGTCGGCGCCGGTTACCGTTTCACCCGCAATTGGAACGTGATGGCCCAGATCGCCCACTCCTCTCATGCCAATCTCTGCGACGGCCCGAACGACGGCATGACGCGCGCCGGCATCCAGATCGGCTACAAGTTCTGAGCGATTGCCGCCTTTACGAGAAAAGCCTGCCCGCCCTCTGTTGAGGGTGGGCTTTTTTCTGTCGCGCGTCGCCGCTACATAAGCTAAAGACAGCGCAAAACGCGCCAGGGACTTTCCGCTCATGACCATTCCAAACACCATCCCGATCACGCCGGACCTCATTGCAAACCACGGCCTGAAGCCGGATGAGTATCAGCGCATTCTGGATCTGATCGGCCGCGAGCCGACCTTCACCGAGCTCGGCATCTTCTCGGCCATGTGGAACGAGCACTGCTCCTACAAATCCTCGAAGAAATGGCTGCGGACACTGCCGACCAAGGGGCCGCGCGTCATCCAGGGGCCCGGCGAGAATGCCGGCGTCGTCGATATCGATGACGGCGATTGCGTGGTTTTCAAGATGGAGAGCCACAATCACCCCTCCTACATCGAACCGTATCAGGGTGCTGCGACCGGCGTCGGCGGCATCCTTCGCGACGTCTTCACCATGGGCGCGCGGCCGATCGCCGCGATGAACGCGCTGCGCTTCGGTGAGCCGGATCATCCCAAGACCCGCCATCTCGTCTCCGGCGTCGTCTCCGGCGTCGGCGGCTACGGTAATTCCTTCGGCGTTCCCACCGTCGGCGGCGAAGTCGAGTTCGATGCGCGTTATAACGGCAACATCTTGGTCAACGCCTTTGCCGCCGGCATCGCGAAATCGAATGCCATCTTCCTGTCTGAAGCCAAGGGCGTCGGCCTTCCGGTCGTCTATCTCGGCGCCAAGACCGGCCGCGACGGCGTCGGCGGCGCGACGATGGCCTCGGCTGAATTTGACGAATCGATCGAGGAGAAGCGCCCGACGGTTCAGGTCGGCGATCCCTTCACCGAAAAATGCCTGCTCGAAGCCTGCCTCGAACTGATGAAGACCGGCGCCGTCATCGCTATCCAGGATATGGGTGCGGCCGGCCTCACCTGCTCGGCCGTCGAAATGGGCGCCAAGGGCGATCTCGGTATTCTTCTGGAACTCGACAAGGTGCCGGTCCGTGAAGAGCGGATGACCGCCTACGAGATGATGCTGTCGGAAAGCCAGGAGCGCATGCTCATGGTGCTGCAGCCGGAGAAGGAAGAGCAAGCCAAGGCGATCTTCGTCAAATGGGGCCTCGATTTCGCCATCGTCGGCAGGACCACCGACGACCTGCGCTTCCGCGTCATGCACCAGGGCGAAGAAGTCGCCAACCTGCCGATCAAGGATCTCGGCGACCAGGCGCCGGAATATGATCGCCCCTGGCGCGAATCCGGCAAGCCTGCGCCCCTGCCCGCCAATCTCGTCGCCGCCCCCAAGGATTACGGCCAGGCGCTGCTCCAGCTCGTCGGCTCCGCCAATCAGTCGAGCCGCCGCTGGGTTTACGAACAGTATGACACGCTGATCCAGGGCAATTCGCTGCAGCTCCCCGGCGGCGACGCCGGCGTCGTGCGCGTCGATGGCCACAAGAGCAAGGCGCTCGCCTTCTCCTCCGACGTGACGCCGCGTTATGTCGAGGCCGATCCGTTCGAGGGAGGCAAGCAGGCGGTCGCCGAATGCTGGCGCAACATCACCGCGACGGGCGCCGAGCCGCTTGCCGCCACCGACAATCTCAACTTCGGCAACCCCGAAAAGCCTGAGATCATGGGCCAGTTCGTTCAGGCGGTGAAGGGCATCGGCGAAGCATGCCGGGCGCTCGATTTCCCGATCGTCTCCGGCAACGTCTCGCTCTACAACGAGACCAATGGCGTCGCCATCCTGCCGACCCCGACGATTGCAGGCGTCGGCCTGCTGCCGGACTGGCGCAAGATGGTCCGCATCGGCAGCGCCAATGACGGCGACAAGGTGATCATGATCGGCGTGGACGGCAGCCATCTCGGTCAGTCCGTCTATCTCAGGGACCTGCTCTCCAGCCGTGAAGGGCCGGCGCCGGAAGTCGATCTCTTCGCCGAGCGCCGCAACGGCGATTTCGTCCGCTCCGTCATCCGCAACGGCCAGGCGACCGCCTGCCACGACATTTCCTCGGGCGGCCTGGCCGTCGCGCTCGCCGAAATGGCCATGGCCTCGAACAAGGGCATGAAGATCGATATGGGCGAAGGCAAGGGTGCTGCGCATGCGCTGCTCTTCGGCGAAGACCAGGCCCGTTACGTGCTGGCTGTGCCGGCCGATGTTGCCGATTTCGTCTGCGTCAATGCGGAAGGTGCCGGCGTTCCCTTCCGTCGCCTCGGCACGGTCGGTGGAGATGCACTTGATGTCGGCGATCTTATTTCACTGCCGATTCAGCAATTGCGCGATGCCCATGAATCGTGGTTCCCTGATTTCATGGAAGGCCGCGGCGAACTTGCCGCGGAATGATGCGCAAGGAGTAACATCATGGCCATGAAACCCGGCGATATCGAAGACATGATCAAGGCTGGGATTCCCGGTGCCAGGGTGACGATCCGCGATCTCGCGGGCGACGGCGATCACTACGCCGCCGAAGTCGTCGCCGAAGCCTTCCGCGGCAAGAGCCGCGTGCAGCAGCACCAGATGGTCTACGAGGCGCTGAAGGGCAACATGGGCGGCCTATTGCACGCTCTCGCTCTGCAGACATCCGCGCCGGATTGACATACCGGCTTCGGCCGGTTGAAGCTTTGAAATAAAGAGACCCGGATGGAAGGATTCCTTCCTGCCGGGTCTTTAGTTCTCTGCAAAGCGGTTCTGGATGACAAAGGTGTCCGGCCTCGTTGTGCGCCGTACTTCAACCTCCCTCATTCCTGTCCTCGGGCCTGACTCGAGGGATGTCCCAGGGATGCCGCCACCGCGCGTAACGCTCCCGATCGCCGTGAGCTGGCACGCAACCATTTAGGTCAGGCTGATTCGCTTGCCCGCTGCGGCGGATCGCTTCACGGCGTCGATAACCTTTAAGGTTTCTAGTCCCTCACGTCCGCTGACCAGCGGCGCTTCTTCCCCTCTAATGACCCTGCAAAGCTGGCGTATCTGCAGGACCAGCGGATCCTGGTTTTCGATTTTGGCGCGATGACATTCGAACGGTTCCGTCCAGCCCCTGCTGCCGGGATTGCTCCACATGTTGAGTGACGGCACCGACAGCGACCCGTGCGTGCCGCCGATCATGTAGCAGGCCTCCTCAGTTTTAGGATAGGCGGGGTTTTCGCCGGTCGTCATCTCCCAACTCCATGGCGCGACGACGGAATCCGAAACGGAAGCAGTGCCGAGAATTCCGTTTTTGAACTCGATCAGGATCACTGCGGTCTCCTCAACGGCGTTTCCGCGAACTGCGTTGGATTCGAGCGCCTGGACCGCCGTGATATCCCCGAATAAATAGCGGAGGTTGTCGATGTCGTGGATCAGATTGAGAAAGACTGGTCCCGCGCCGCGTTCGCGCCGCCAGGAAGTGTCGAAGTATTCCTCCGGTTTGAATAGCCAGAACATGGCATTCACGATCAGTATTCGCCCGAGCTTTCCGCTTTCGATAACCTGTTTAGCTTTTTGCATCATCGGATTATGTCGGCGATGATGCCCGGTCAGCAGCGGAACCCCTTTGGCCTCGGCCATCTCAACGAGCCTCTCGCCAGCGGCAATATCGTCGACGATTGGCTTCTCGATCAATGCCGGGATGCCGGCCTCTACGGCTTCAAAACCGTTTCTGACGTGGATCTGGTTGGGTGTCGCAATGATGACGCCGTCAGGGCGCGCTGCGGCGACCATCTCAGCGAAGGTCGAAAACCATTTGGCGCCGACCTCGCTGGCGATCGCCTCTCCAACCGGGCTCGGGTCGACGATAGCGACAAGCTCCGCCATCGGTTCGTCCAGCACGTGTTTGATGTGGCGCTTCCCGATAAGCCCCGCGCCGAGGACCGCCAGTTTGACCGGAGGAGTCATTTGTCAGTCCTTCGTCGTTGCCGTGAGCATCGTCGCGACGCGCCGGATTCCGAGCTGATAGCCCTCCGTACCAAGACCGGTGATGATGCCGTCGGCGCGGTGGGAAACGAAGGAATGATGACGGAAGCTTTCGCGCTTATACATGTTGGAGATATGGATCTCGATGACTGGACCTTCGAACGTGTTCAAGGCATCGAGTATCGCAAGCGACGTGTGGGTGAATGCGGCCGGATTGATGACGATACCGGCTCCGTCTTCGCGCGCTTCGTGGATCCAGTCGATGATTTCGTATTCACGGTTGCTCTGGTGGAAACGGATCTCGTGGCCGAGTTCCGAGGCCAGTTTCCGGCAGTCTGCCTCGACACCGGCCAGCGTCTCGTGACCATAGATGTGAGGCTGACGTTTGCCGAGCAAATTGAGGTTTGGGCCATTAAGAACGTAGATCAGGCTCATTGCGATTTTCCTTGTGTAAGGCGTTGCCAAGCTCAGGCGAACGCTATTTCCTGGAATGCGAAATTCGGATCGGATTCGTAAAGATCGGCCCGCAGCCCCAGCCGGCCTGCTTGCAGCGCGGGAGCTGCGACAGCGCGCGCAGCTTCGAGGACCGACTTCAACAATTCCCGCTTGGTTTCTGCCGGCCGGCCTGGCGCCATGCGCACGATTATCTGGATGAAGTGATTTTCCGGATGCTCGTCGCCGACGCAGGAGAAGGTCGCCTCCCTGGCGAAGGTCCGCACGGCAGTGGGCTTCACCAGGCCTCCGTCTCGCACCCGGTGGTGGACCGCTCTGGTCAATTCATCGATCGCCACCCGTTCGGCAGCACCCTGGCTATAGTCGATAATGATGTGCGGCAAGGCGTGTCCTCCCGGTCAGGCTGTAGCTCTACACAATTCTTCGAAGTGGCGCGACATGCGCTCCGCATCCGGTTTTACACCCGTGAACAGTTCAAAGGCCGCCGCCGCCTGGAACACCGTCATGCCGCCTCCCGGCAAGGTCCTGCACCCCTTCTTCTCTGCCAGAGCCAGAAGTTCGGTCACAAGCGGCATGTAGACGATATCGGCGACCCAGTGACGTGGGTGAAGCCATTCCGGTTCGATCGGGAGACCCGGATGACTTCGCATGCCCGTCGGCGTAGCGTGAATCAGCCCGTCGGCCGAAGCGAGCACCGCACCGACGTCTCTGATCGGTTGGGCGCAGGTTCTTGAAAAGCGTCGGTTGAGCTGATCGGCAAGTGTGGCGGCGCGATGTGCGTCCTGGTCGAAGATCGAGAGCATCCCGATGCCGAGCTTGATTGCCGCATGCGCGACGGCGACCCCTGCGCCGCCTGCCCCGAGCAGGATGGCGTGAGTTTTGGCGACACCAGCCATACCGCGCTCGAAATTCTTGTAGAATCCATACCAGTCCGTATTGTGCCCGATCCGCTCTCCGTCCCGAAGCACGACCGTGTTGACTGCTCCGAGCATCTCGGCGTCCTCGGATAGGCTTGTGAGATGAGCGATGACCGTCTGCTTGCACGGGTGCGTGATGTTGCTTCCAGCGAAGCCGCGGTCCTCAAGTTCGGCGAGCAATTCAGGCAGGGCAGAAGCGGTTAGACCGCGTTCGGCGAAATCGAAGAGTTCGTAATGGTAATCCAGCCCCAGGTGCCGCGCCTCGGTTTCGTGCAGTGCGGGAGACTTCGACATTTGGATGTCGGCCCCGATGAGACCGACGAGAAATTTTTTGTTATTCATTTCAATAACCCAATCACCTCAGTGATGTGCGAGGATCTCGCCAAGGAAAGCCTTGGTGCGCTCATGCTTCGGAGACTTGAAGAAGACCTCGGGCTCGGCCTCCTCTACGATCTCGCCGGAAGCCATGAAGATGACCCTGTCTGCAACCTGGCGGGCGAAGCCCATTTCATGGGTGACGCAGATCATGGTCATGCCGTCGCGTGCCAGTCCGATCATCGTGTCCAGCACTTCCTTGACCATTTCCGGATCGAGCGCAGATGTCGGTTCGTCGAACAGCATCGCCTTGGGTTCCATGCAAAGGGCCCTGGCAATAGCGACACGCTGCTGCTGCCCTCCGCTGAGCTGCGCGGGATACTTCTCCGCCTGATCAAGGATTCGAACCCGTTCGAGGTATTTTCTCGCCAGTCGCTCGGCGTCAGCGCGGCTCGTTCCGCGGACCCTCATGGGCGCGAGCGCGCAGTTCTGCAGAACGGTCATGTGCGGGAACAAATTGAAGTTCTGGAACACCATCCCGACTTCGCGCCGAATGGCATCAACCGCCTTGCTGGTGCCGTCGAGCAACTGCCCCTCGACGACGATCCTGCCCTCCTGAATTAGCTCGAGGGCATTGATGCAGCGGATCAACGTCGACTTGCCGGAACCCGAAGGCCCGCAGAGGACGATCTTCTCGCCTTTGCGAACCGACAGGCTGATGTTTTTCAGCGCATGGAAGGAGCCGTACCACTTCTCCACTTTTTCAAGCGATATCAATGTCGGCTGGTCGTTAGCGGAACTGAGCACGGCGCCCTCCATTTATGCTTTACTTGACGGTGAACGGGATGTTGGGAATGGATTCCGGGAACGTCGGCAGATCGATCTTCATCCACTTCTTGGTGATGGCTGCAAGTTCGCCATTAGCCTTGATCTTGTCGAGGAAGGCATTGACGGCCTCGTTCCAGTCCTTCTCGCCCAGTCGCGTTCCGACGCCATTGTAAGTCGTCAGGAAGTCGATCTTCCGCTCGTAGGTGCCTGGGCTGGCGGCATCCAGCCGCTGTCCGTAGAACATGTTGCCTCCGACGGCCTTGACCTGTCCGGAGACCAGCGCCTGAATGGTTGAAGCGTCGTCGTCGAAGCGGCGGACGGTCGCCGTCGATCCCACAGCGTCGGTAATGGCCTTGTCCTGCGAGCTGGACTTCGGCACGCCGATTTCCCACCCAGCAACATCGGCAGGCGTTTTCGCGGTGTCGGCCTTTGCCGCATAAAGCGAGATCGTGTTCGCCGCGTATGGCTTGCTGTACTGGATCGATTTGGCGCGCTCTTCCGTCATTGCCATCGTGGCGAACAGGATGTCGACCTTGCCGGTGGTCAGGGCCGGAATGCGGTTGGCGACGGCAAGCGGTTGGAACTGGACTTTAACTCCGAGTTCCCTGGCGAAAAGTGTCGCGACATCGGCATCGAACCCGTCCTGCTTGCCGCTCGTGTTGACGAAGCCCCATGGCGCGTTGTCGCCCTGAATGCCGACGACGATCGTGCCCTTGGCCTTTATCTCCTCGACGGTCGCCGCGGAAGCCGCAGCTGCGCCCACCGTGACGAAGGCGGCCGTAGCCAGGGCCATTCCAAGAAATTGTCTGCGATTGCTATGCATTACGTTCTCCTCCTCTGTGGTCTTGCTTCGGGCGAAGCAAGGTTACCGGGCAGCTTTCGCCATCCGTTTTTCGAGGCCGCTCCCGATGTGGGAAAGAGGCCAACAAATAATGAAGTAGACCATTCCGACGATCCCAAAGACGAGCAGTGGACGGTAGGTCTGGTTTGAAATGATCTGTCCGGCACGGGTAAGCTCGATAAAGCCGACGATTGCTGCGAGCGATGTGCCCTTGATCAGCTGAACGAGAAATCCGATGGTTGCAGGCATCGAAATCTTCAGCGCCTGCGGCAGGACAACGTCCTTCATCCGGGAGACGTAATGCAGCCCCAGTGCGTTCGCGGCTTCGGTCTGGCCCTTCGGAACGGCCTCGATCGAGCCGCGCCAGATCTCGCCAAGGAAGGCGCTTGCATGGAGGGTGAACGCGATGGCCACAGCGATCCATGCATTGACGTCGACGCCCAATAGCGCGACGCCGTAGTAGACGACGAAGAGCTGCATCAGGAGCGGCGTGCCCTGGAAGAGCGCTATGTAGCCCGACGATGCGTAGCGTGCGACAGGGTTCTGCGACGTGCGCACCAGAGCGATCAGGATTCCAAATACACCTCCTCCGACAAACCCGATGATGGCCAGCAGCACAGTCCACTTCAGACCCTGCAAGAGAAAGAACAGCTCGTTTTCACCGATGGGACCCATGAACGCCTCCTATCGGGTCGGGTAGTTGAAGTAGGAACGGGAGATAAGGGCGAAGATGCCCATCATCAGGCTCGAGATGAGCAGATAGATTGCGGTCACGCTGAAATAGACCTCGAAACTCCGGAAAGTGTCGGATTCGATTCGCTGCGCCGCCGAGGTCAGCTCGTAGGCGGCGATCGAAGTGCAGACCGAAGTCGTCAAGGTCAGCATCACGAACTGGCTGGTCAGGGACGGATAGATCGCCCGGAGAGCCGGCTTCAGAACGATCAGCCGGAACACATCGGTTTTATGCAGGCCTAACGCAAAGCCCGCCTCGACCTGCCCCTTGCTCACGCTTTCCACGCCGCCTCGTATGATCTCAATCGCATAGGCGCCCCCGTTGATCCCCAGCGCGATGATGGCGGTAGCGGTGGGGTTGAGACGGATACCCATGAGCGGAAGCGCGAAGTAGATGAAGAATATCTGCACCAGAAACGGTGTGTTTCGGACAATCTCGACAAAGGCAATCACCGGAGCCCGAACGAGTTTGTTCTTGGACGTTCTCGCAGCGACGCCGACAATACCGATCGCGAGCGCAAGGATCATTCCGACAACCGCCAGACCGAGCGTTCCAAGCGAACCCCACAGCAATTCCGGGGCGCGGTCGAAGACCGCACCAAAATCGAACGTATAACCCATATGTTGACTTCCTCCCTCCGACGCGGCTCACGCCTCGCCGGCGCCGGATCAGCGATCCGGCCCGAATAATCCTTCGGCGTTGTCGTACAGATGTTTCAAATGCGTCTCAGGCGGGACAGACCCTGCGAGTGGGACTTCCACCGAGATCGCCGCGGAGCTATCGACCGTTGCGACGAGTTCCTTCAACGGCAATTCGCCCTCCCCCGGTGCGAGCCGCCCACCTCTAGCTTCAGCGACCATCTCCTCTGCTGTCACCGGCGCCGGTCCAGCGACATCGCACAACTGAACGTGCTTTACCCAGCCGATCTCGGTTCGGAGCGAGGCGAGTGTGCCGCCATTCCTGAAGAAATGGACTCCGTCGACGAGGACACCGGCATTGCGGGCACCGCTCGCCTTCGCAAGATTGACGCTGTCCTGAAAGGTTTTAATCACCCGCCAACCCATGTTCTCGATGTCGACAGCTAAGCCGTACTGGCCCGCGAGGCCGCAGAAATCCGAGAAGTTCGATACCAATCTGGCTTGGTCAGCATCGTCGCCGCAGACACTGAGACGGCGCGCTCCAATGTTTGCAGCCGCAGCGATGGTGGCCTCAACCGACGAGGCCTTGAATGAGGGGTCGATTACGAAGAATTCGATATCGAAAACCTCGACGCCTTCGCCGGCAAGCACGGATTTCAGATCGCCTGCAGCCGAACCACCGACAGGCAGCTCGTAGTAAGGCGCACCAGGGAACGCCGGATTCAGCCTGAGCCCGATCCTGGAGAACCCTGCGCGGGCGGCGACCTTCGCAAATTGCACGGGAGGCAGCAATATCGATGAGAAATGCGCAACGCCAATCAGGGGCGCCGATTTCGATGTCGCGGCGGCCATCATGCGATCCCTTTCGTCGCGAGATGGTTGCGGAGATTGGTGCCGGTGCGATGGATGTGCTGGCGGAGCTTCTCACAGGCATAGTCGACATCACGCGCGACCGCTCCCTGGGCAATCTCGCTGTGCTCCTGCCCTACATTGCGGTCTCCCGATGTACGGATCAGGAAAACGCGGCGATATCGGTCATTGAGATTCAGCAGAAGACTGCAGAAGTGAAATAGCAGAGGTTTGCCACAGCCAGAGATCAAGGTGAGGTGGAATTCGCGATGAAGCGCTTCCCAGTGCTCTAGCGTTTCGGGACGCGCGGCGTCGCGCTCCGTGCGGTTAAGACGATGAAGCGCACGCATGATGTTGCCCTCCCATTCGACGTCGCCAAGACGCATGGATTCACGCAGCGCGAAAACCTCGAGCTCCTCGCGCAGGCTCGTGACCTCTTCGAGATTAGCCAGCGAGATTGGCGCGACGCGATAGCCTCTGTTGTCCTGAAACTCGACCAGGCCGTCTGAAATGAGCCGGGCTAAGCCCTCCCGCAACGGGCTTAGGCTGACGTTGAAAGTCTTCCGCGCCTTGTCGAGATTGATCTTGCTTCCCGCTTCCAGCTCACCGGAGATAATCGCCTCCCGAAGGCGCGATGCGAGTTGGCTGCCGATGGTGTTCTTGCCATCGTCGAGAAAGCCGATTGACGGCACATCTTCTGTCAACGGCCCAAGAGAGCTGTCGTCGGCCGTGTCCATTCTTCCTCCCAGCAATCCAGCGCAAGTTTCGATTATCGGTACAATAAACGATTATTCGTGTCAACCCGGACGCACCGAAAAGTATTGAGCTTCCGTGGCCGCGCCTTTAGAACGCCATTTTAATCATGATATTTCAGAGGTTTATTGCCATATTCAGGCGTATTTACATTAGCCGTCAGGATGGAATGTACAGTTACAGCTTGACAGATAATCGATTATTTTGATAGTCGAACCTCATTGGGAGGTAGCCTTATGACAATCAGAACGGAAAGCGAGTTGACGCCGGCCGTCCTCGCCGTGATGAACCGCACCGAAGATCCACGGTTGCGGGACATACTCGTCGCAATGGTGAAGCATCTCCACGCATTCGTGCGGGAAGTCAGGCTGTCGGAAGTCGAGTTTCGCGAAGCGACCGCCATCCTCAACGAAATCGGCCGGCTGCAGACCGACAGCCACAACGAATTCGTGCTCATGGCCGGATCGCTTGGCGTCTCCTCGCTTGTGTGCCTGCTCAACAACGGCGACAACGGGCAAACCGAGACTTCACAGTCGCTACTCGGGCCGTTCTGGCGGCTCAACTCTCCGCGGGTCGAAAACGGCGGAACCATCATCCGGTCGGAAACGCCGGGAACACCCTTGTTCGTCCACGCGAAGGTGGTTGATCGGGGTGGCAAGCCCATCCCGGGCGCCGAAATCGACGTATGGCACGCCTCTCCTGTCGGCCTTTACGAGAACCAGGATCCTGATCAGGCGGAAATGAACCTGCGCGGCAAGTTCACCACGGACGACGAGGGTCGGTTCTGGTTTAGAACGGTCAAGATGGTGGGCTATCCCATCCCTGTCGACGGGGTCGTAGGTCGGCTTCTCCAAGTGCAAGGCCGCCACCCTTACCGACCTGCGCATCTGCACGCCCTGATCTTCAAAGAGGGATACAAAACTCTCATCTCCCAGGTCTTCGACCCGAGCGATCCGAACATTGATTCCGATGTGCAGTTCGGCGTCACCGCGGCTTTGACAGGCGACTTTGTCCGTCATGACGAGCCGCACCCGTCCAACGCGGACGTCACTGGCCCGTGGTTCTCGCTCGACTACACCTACGTCATGGAGCCGGGCGAGGCCATCCTGCCGCGTCCCCCGATCAAGTAAGCAACCAGCAGAGCTAAATAATGATCACCGAAAAGGAACGCCAGGCCGCAGCCGACGCGCTGCTGAGGGCAGAAACTGACCGCAGACCCATCGTCCAGCCAAGTAAGACATACCCGGATCTCGAACTTGAAGACGCATATAAGATCCAGGCGCTTTGGGCGCAGGCACGGATTGCAAAGGGCGCGCGGATCGCGGGTCATAAAATCGGGCTGACATCTCGGGCGATGCAGATGGCCTCGAAAATGACCGAGCCCGACTACGGCGTCATTCTCGACGACGCCCTCTATAACGACGGCGCGCAGATCAGGGCGGAGCTGTTTATCAAGCCTCGCTTGGAAGTCGAGCTCGCCTTCGTAATGGGAGAGGATCTCGAAGGACCGAGCGCTCGGATCTATGACGTCATGCGCGCGACTGAATTTGTCGTTCCCGCGCTTGAGATCATCGACTACCGAACCGAGGTGCCCAGAGCGATCACCGATACGATCGCCGACAACGCCGCGTTCGGAGCGATCGTCGTGGGCGGCCGCATCATCCGGCCGATGGATATCGACATCCGCTGGGTCGGCGCGACGCTTTCGAAAAACGGCATCATCGAGGAATCTGGTGTTTCCGCAGCTATAATGGGGCATCCGGCCGCGGGTGTCGCCTGGCTCGTGAACAAACTCCATGCCGTCGGAGGCGGCTTGAAGAAGGGCCAGATCGTGCTTGCCGGCTCGTTCACCCGCCCCGTGGACATCGTCAAGGGCGATGTCATCCAGGCCGACTACGGTCCGGTCGGCTCCATCGGCGTCTCGTTCGTGTGAGGCGCCGATGGAACTTCCCGTCAATCACTTCAAGCGGAAACTGAGAGCCGGTGAAAGCCAGATCGGTCTCTGGTGCGGCCTTCCCGGAAGCTACGCGGCAGAAATCGTCGCGCCGTCAGGCTTCGATTGGGTGCTGTTCGATACCGAGCACTCTCCAAGCGACGTCCTCACCGTCCTGCCGCAATTGCAGGCGGTCGCGCCTTACGACGTTTCCCCGGTCGTACGCCCGGCATTCAACGATCCGGTGCTGATCAAGCGCTTTCTGGATATCGGCGTCCAGACGCTCCTCGTTCCCTATGTGCAGAACGAAGAGGAAGCGAAGGCGGCGGTCGCCGCCATACGGTATCCGCCGCACGGGGTTCGCGGGGTCTCCGCCTTGACGCGCGCCACCCGCTTCGGGCGCGTGCCGAACTACGCGCGGATTGCGGAACAGGAGATCTGCCTGCTTCTGCAGATCGAGACCCGAGAGGCACTCGGTCGGCTGGAGGCCATCGCAGCGACCGAAGGCGTCGACGGCATCTTCATCGGCCCCGCCGACCTGGCGGCTAGCTTCGGCCATCCCGGCCAACCGGGGCATCCCGAGGTGATCGCGGCGATCGAGGACGCGATCGGACGTCTGAAAATTCTTGGAAAGCCGGCAGGCATCCTCACGCCGGACGAGTCGTTCGCAGCCCGTTGCATTTCGCTCGGGACGTTGTTCACCGCCGTTGGCGTAGACGTCGCCCTCCTTGCGAGAGGATCGGAAGCGCTCGCATCTCGGTTTGCATCTTAGGGAGTTCGCGCCGATGTCGACGCGGAAGAAGGTTCTGTCCGAGATAGCGCCCGCGGGCGTAATCCGGGCCGCCGTCAACATGTCGAATGCAGCATTGGTCCATTGGGACGATCAGGCCGGCGCCTTGGTCGGTCCAAGCGCTCGGATCGGCCACCAAATTGCCGAACAGCTGGATCGCAGAGTGTCGCTGATCCAGTACGGTTCGGCCGCCGACATCCTCGCGGGTGCGGATCGCGGCGAGTGGGACATTGCTTTCATTGCCTCGGATCCCTCGAGAGCCGACCGGTTTTCCTTTTCACCTCCCTACATCTCGGTCAGAGCGACCTATTTGGTGCCGGAGGACTCAGCGTTTCGAACGGTCGGAGACGTTGATGCTGAAGGAGTGCGGATAGCCTCCGCAAGAAGCGCCGCCTATACGAAGCAGCTCGAACGTATCCTTGAAGAAGCCACTGTCTCGCTTACTGACAGCCCGGCAGCTGCCATCGATCTCCTTGTCGGGTCGCAATGCGACGCGGCTGCGGGATTGACCGAATTCCTCGTTCGGACGTCGGAGCGGATTTCCGGCTTCCGACTGGTGGAGGGAGCGTTCTCCGAAATTCCCCAGACGATCGCCGTGCACCGAAGATCCATTTATGCCTCGGCCTTCTTTGCGGACTTCGTACGGCGTCTGGACGAAACTGCTGCGGGAGACGTTCACATGGCCGGCGACGGTGAAGAGAATCTCCCATGATGGCGGCATGCGGAAATGGGTCGAGCTCCTTCACGGAGCAATTCAACACAACCACGTCCCCCTCAGTCTACGCTGCCGACGGAACCCAGCCCTCAAGTCGGCAGCTTGTTCTGATCCGGAGATGCAAAGACCGACGCCGGCATCGGACCTGACGTCATCAGCGTGAAATCAAAGGGTGCCTTGAGATCTGGCCCCAGCACATATTGCCGGTGGACGCGCAGCTGGTCCTTGCGGATCTTCCGGTAGTGCTCGCCCGTCAGCATCTGCTTGACGCGGATAAGAAGGATCTTCGCCGGAGGCGCGTCCGCATGGCCTGCGACGGCAACGACCGGCACCTTGTAGAAATTGATCGAATCCGTCAGGCATTGAACGTCAAGCCAGGAGATCTCCGGGCAGCGGGCGATCAGGCCGACGCGGGCGCGAAGCAATGTTGCCGATGACAGCAGGGCGCATTGCAGAATGGCGCTGCCGAGCGTGGCAAACACGACGCGCCTGCCCTTGAAAATCTCCGGCTCCCTTTCAAGCAATATGCCGATGACATGGGCGGCGACGCTCGATCCCATGCTGTGCGAGGAGATCACGTACTCGTCCGCCTCCTCGGCGAGAGACTTGCGCACCGCAGTCGCCCGCTCTTCCAGCCAGTCGTTGAAGTCGGCCCGATCCATACGGCCGAGCGCCACTGCCATTTCCCAATCGGCAAAAAGGTGCAGCGTATGGAAGCGCTCGGAAAAAGGCAGGAAGGCGAAGATGAAGAAGCAGAGCGCCAGTGGCCCGCTCCAGAGCACGTGCCAGGCGGAGAAGCCGAGACAAAAGGGCAGGATAACCATCTCGGCGGTCAGCGCGATTGCCAGCGCCGTCAGCAGGAACGGAAAGAGGAAGAACAGGCCGAAACGCCACGCATGCCTGAAATATCCCCGCATGCCACCTTCAAGCATGATCTCGGCGCAGCTCCGAAAGCCTGCAATGATCCGGCTCAGCATGTTGCGCCCACGCAGCCTGCGCACGAGCATGTCGTGATCAACCATGTGGATCCGGCTCATCGTCCACCAGCCGGCGGAACCGGTCTCCGCGGCAGACGCCGTTTCGCGCGTTCCTGCGCTGCCCGTCGTGACCTCGAAGCTGAGAGGATCGCTTCCCGCCTCCGGCGCGCCGGTTTCGACGGAGTAGCCCCAGGCGGCCGCACTCTGTCTGGCGGAGCGTTCGTACCGCGCCCTATGGGCAAGACCGTCGAGCGGCTCGAAGCCCGGGAAATGCAGGACGACCCGCTTCTTTATCAATGTCATTCCGCTGTTCCGGCCGGGCAAATAGCCGGCATATTGCTGCAAACCACCTGCTGGCCGCCGATATAGCGAAAAAGCAGGTATGATTTCAAAGCCGTCTTGCTAACCGAACTCATCCGGAATTCAATAGCGAGCACGTCGTTTTTCAAAGCGAACGGAGGGGTTTTGTGGCCGATCTTGTAAAAGAACTGATATCGGGTGTCGTCGACAGCGTGCTGAAGGAAATCCTGAAGAAGACCACCGGTCGCGTCACGACGAAGCGCAGGAGGCGCAAGGCCCGCCCCGCCGCGACGACGACGGCTGGCCGGAAGACGGCCACGGCCAAGCGCAAGCGCGCCCGCAAACAGGTCAGCAAGCGCCGCACCGCCGCCGGCCGCAGCCGTCAGCGTGGCGTCTGAGGCGCGAAGCAGACTTCCGACCGTAACGCGACGGCAACAATCGCAAAGTGGTCTGACCGGATAGTCTTTTTTTGGCTGCGGCGGCTGGAATTCCTGCTGTCACATGCTATCTAAGGGAAACGATTGAAACGGCGGGCCTTTAACTCGCCTGTTGAAAGGATCAAGTCCCATGAGCGGCATTCACGAATTCATCGACAACGAAATCAAGAGCAACGACGTCGTCCTCTTCATGAAGGGCACGCCGCAGTTTCCGCAGTGCGGGTTCTCCGGCCAGGTCGTGCAGATTCTCGATTACATCGGAGTCGACTACAAGGGCATCAATGTGCTCGCCGATTCGGAAATCCGCCAGGGCATCAAGGATTATTCCAACTGGCCGACGATCCCGCAGCTCTACATAAAGGGCGAGTTCGTCGGTGGCTGCGACATCGTCCGGGAAATGTTCCAGGCTGGCGAGCTGCAGCAGCATCTCCAGGAAAATGGCATCACCGTGCGCGGCGCCGCCTGACCTGACCGGTCACCGGGCGTCCGCCCGGTTTCCAAATCTGTTTCTCGAGTCCGAGGCGCTGCGGTGAGCAGCGCCTTGGCCTGTTTATGGGAATTTCATTGTGACAGATTCATTACAAGCCGTGTCCGCGGGCCGCCTGCCCATGGGCAAGCGTGAGTTCATCGCGCTTGCCGCCTTCCTGATGGCCATCAACTCGCTTGCCATCGACATCATGCTCCCGGCCCTGCAGCAGATCGGCGCGAGCCTCGGCGTCGAAAGCGAGAATCACCGGCAGTTCGTCGTCTCGTCCTATCTGCTCGGTTTCGGCTGCGCCCAGCTGTTCTACGGTCCGCTCTCCGACCGTTTCGGCCGTCGCACACCGCTGCTGATCGGTCTCGTCGTCTATATCGTGTCCGCCATCGGAATCGTTTTCGTTCCCTCCTTCGCCGGGCTGCTGGTGCTGCGCTTCATCCAGGGCGTCGGCTCGGCCGCCACCCGCGTCATCACCATCTCCATCGTCCGCGACATCTATGGCGGCCGGCAGATGGCGGAAGTCATGTCGCTCATCATGATGGTCTTCATGATCGTGCCGGTCATTGCGCCGGGTACCGGCCAGGTCGTCATGTTCTTCGGCAACTGGCACCTGATCTTCCTCTTCATCGCAACAATGGCAACGGCGATCGGCGTCTGGGCCTATGTCCGCCTGCCGGAAACCCTGCATCCGCAGAATGTCCGCCCCTTCACCGCCCGCGCGATCTTCGGCGCCTTCAAGCTGGTGCTGACCAACCGCGTGGCGCTCTGCTACACCATCGCCAGCACCTTCATCTTCGGCGCGCTATTCGGCTTCATCAACTCCGCCCAGCAGATCTATGTCGGCATCTACGGCCTCGGCGTCTATTTCCCGTTCGCCTTTGCCGGCGTGGCGATCTTCATGTCGCTGTCGTCCTTCTTCAATTCCCGTTTTGTCGGCAAGCTCGGCATGCGCCGCCTGTCACACGGCTCACTCCTCGGCTTCATCGCCATCAACACCATCTGGCTGATCGTCCAGACGGCAAGCTCCGAGCCGATGCCGTTTGCGCTGTTTATCTCCTTCTTTGGCCTCGCCATGTTCCAGTTCGGCTGGATCGGCTCGAACTTCAATTCGCTTGCCATGGAGCCGCTCGGGCACGTCGCCGGCACCGCCTCCTCCGTTCTCGGCTTCATGAGCACGGTCGGCGGCTCCCTTATCGGCGCCGGCATCGGCCAGGCCTTCGACGACACGGCGCTGCCGATGGTGGCCGGTTATTTTGCCGTATCGATCGTCGGGCTCGTCTTCGTGCTGATTGCTGAAAAGGGCCGCCTCTTCCATCAGCACAACCCGGCCGTTTGAATGGCCGGTCCCTTCCGCATCCAGGATTTCACCACATGACGCCGCCGCATAAACCGCACCAGGAAAACCAGGGTTCCCGCCGCATCGGCATGGGCTTCGGCGAATTCGTCGTCACCATCGCCATCATGACCGCCAGCATTGCTATGGCAATCGACAGCATGCTGCCGGCATTGCCCAATATCGGCCATTCCCTCGGCGTTACCAACACCAACGATGCCCAGCTCATCATCGGCGTGTTCTTCCTCGGCTTCGGCGTCTCGCAGATATTCTTCGGCAGCCTTTCCGACACATTCGGCCGCCGCAATATCCTGCTCGGTGGCCTCGCCTGCTATGTGGTCGCGATGTTTGCCGCTGCCGCAACAGCGAGCTTCGAAATGCTGCTCCTCATGCGCTTCGTTCAGGGCGTGGGCGGCGCGGCCGTGCGCATCACCACCATGGCCATCGTCCGCGACTGCTTCGGCGGCCGCGAAATGGCCCGCGTCATGTCCTATGTCATGATCGTCTTCATGATCGTGCCGATCGTCGCCCCTTCGGTCGGCCAGCTCATCATTCTCTATGCCAACTGGCACTGGATCTTCATCCTGCTCGGCGCCGTCGCCAGCATCCTGTTCGTCTGGGCTCTTCTGCGGCTGAAGGAATCGCTTCCTCCGGCAGAACGCCTGCCGCTGTCGGTCGGCTCGGTCGCGGACGGCCTCAGGACCGTGCTGACCAACCGCATCACCTGCGGCTACATGATCGGTCTGACCATGTTCACCGGCGTCATCAGCGCCTATGTGATTTCCGTGCAGCAGGTGTTCGGCGAGGTCTATGGCCTCGGTGACTGGCTGCCGATCGCCTTTGCGGCGACCGCCGGCGGCATTGCCGTCGCCAATTTCGCCAACGGCTTCTTCGTCCGCAAATTCGGCATGCGCCGGATCTCGCATGCCGCCCTGCTGATCTTCACGGCACTGTCGGCTCTCGGCTTCGTCATCGCCTTGGCGGGCACGCCGGATTTCACCACCGCCTATAGCATCTTCACTATCGTTCTGATGATGTTTGCGGTGATCGCCACCAATTTCACCGCCATCAGCCTCGAACCGATGGGCAATCTCGCCGGCACGGCGACCGCCATCACCGGCTTCGTCTCGACGACCTTCGGCGCTATTCTCGGCGGCCTGGTCGGCCAGATGTTCAACGGCACGGTGCAGCCGCTCTTCGGCGGATTCGCGCTGTTCGGTCTGGTGACGATCGCAGCCACGCTGTGGGCTGAGAACGGCAAGCTCTTCACCCATCCCGGCGACAGTCCGCAGCTCGATCCGGGCGCCGCCCATTTCTGAGGCAGGTGAACCGGATCAATTCAAGGCGGTCTTGATGGACGAGCGAATTCTGATCAGGCCTTATGCGCCGGGTGACGTGGACGCCACAATCGAGATTTTTCTGCGCTCCATCCGGGAAGTCTCGTCGAAAGACTATTCCGCCGCCGAGATCGAAGCTTGGGCGAAGGTGGAAGATCGCAGCCTATGGGCAAAGCGAAGGATGAGCAGACCGGCCTGGATGGCAGAGATCGCCGGAAACCCTGTGGGTTTTTCAGATCTCACCAGCGATGGGTGCGTCGACATGATGTTCGTGCACCCTGGCTGTCAAGGGGTCGGCGCAGCAACCCGCCTATTGGGCCGGGTCGAAGAAGAGGCTCTCAGGCTGGGGTTTCGCCGAATACATACGGAAGCAAGCAGAACTGCTCGCTCGTTCTTTGAACGCAAAGGATTTCGCGTGATAACCCGGCAAATCGTCGAGAAGCGCGGACAGGGCCTGGAAAACTTCCTGATGGAAAAATTCTACGCCTGAATTGTCATTTGCGACCGGCTTTGCGACGGCCGGTCGCATAGATTTAGATGGTAACGACCTCACGCCGTAGCGTATCCCACGATGCCTTGTCGGGCGCAATCAGCAGTCCACCGTCGAGATGCTGCGGCAGGTAGGGCGAGCCGTCGAAGCGGGCGGCATACGCGCCGGCCTCCTGCGAGATCAGCGTGCCGGCAAGATGATCCCAAGGCATCAGCTTGTTGTACATCAGGTAATGGACGTGCCCGCCGGCAAGGGTGCGGTATTCGTGGGCAGCACAGCGGTAGTTGGTGAGGAAACGCACCTTGGCGAGATTGCCAAGGACCTCGGCACGCTTCGCCACCGGCAGGTAGCCGGTCGAAGCCATGCCAACCATCTGGTCGAGCGCGACAGGGTCGGCGACCTGCAGCCGCTGCGCCTCGCCATCCGGCCTGCGCAGCCAGGCACCACCGCCCTTCTCCGCCATCACCCAGTCGTCGCCCATCGGATCGTAGATAATGCCGGCAATGGTCTCGCCGCCTGAAATGACCGAGGCCATGACGCCGAAGGCCGGGATGCCGGCGGCGAAGTTGAACGTTCCGTCGACCGGATCGACTACGATCGCGAGATCGGCATCGGCAAGCCTGCCAAGCAGGGTCGGATCGGCCGCGACCGACTCTTCCCCGAGGAACAGCGCGTCCGGCCAGCGCCGTTGCGCTTCCGCTTTGATCATCCGCTCGGCCTGCTCGTCGGCCTCGGTGACAAGATCGGTTGCCTCGCTCTTGGCGCGCACTTCATCCCGACCGAGCCGGCGGAAGCGCGGCAGGATCTCGGCCTTCGCCGCGCGGCGCAAGAGATCGGCAAGAGCGGTCACGTCAACGCTTGTTGTCATATCAAATCCTCTCACTTCGGCCGAGGCCTTATATCAGATGCCGACGATCTCGCGCCTGATCAGCTGCCAGCTTTCCTTGTCAGGCGCAGAGATGATGCCGCCGACCGTCTCGCCCGGACGATAGGGCGTGCCATCGAATTTCGCCGTGTGGCCGCCCGCCTCCTGATGCGCGAGCACGCCCGCCAGGTGATCCCAGGGCATCAGCTTCGCGTGCCCGATGAAATGCATCTTGCCAGACGCGACCATCCAATATTCATAGGCCGAGCAGTTGAAAGCGAAGGTCATACGCGCCTTTGCCATGTTGGCGCAGATGCGCGAGCGATCGGGCTCTTCCATATGGCCCCACGACATGCCGCCGACCATCTGGTTCAAGGCGGCAGGCTCAGCCACCGTCAACCTGCTCGATTGCCCGTCCTGGCGCGTCAGAAAGGCGCCCGCCCCCTTGATCGCCGTCACCGTGTCGCCGAGAGCGGGATCGTGAATGATGCCGGCGACGGTCTCGCCCCTGACGGTAACCGCAAGCATCGTTCCGAAAACGGGAAGTCCGGCGGCAAAATTGAACGTGCCGTCGACAGGATCGATGACAAAGGCAAGCTCGGCATCGGCAAGCGCCGGCACCACCGATTTATCGGCGTCATAGGCTTCTTCGCCGACGACGAGTGCAGAGGAAAAGCGCTCTTTCAGGGCCGCGGTGATCCGGTGTTCGGCAAGCAGATCCGCCTGCGTCACCAGATCGGTTGCCGAGGTTTTTTCCGAAACATCCGTGTCGCCGAGGTTGCGAAAACGCGGCATGATCTCCGCACGCGCCGCCTCCTTTACGCATTCGCCGAGAAAGAGAATATCCTGATCTGAAATAGTCATGCGAATTGCTGTCCTTCATGCAAAGAGCCAGCCTGCTTAGCCGCCCTTTGATGAAGGATCGGTGACGCCAAGGCTGGAAAAGTCGAAGAGCTTCGGATCGAGCAGATGCGACGGGTTCACATGCGAAAGCGCCCGCAGCATCGTGTCCTTGCGTCCAGGCATGCGCCGTTCGATATCGGCGAGCATGTCCTTCATCGCATTGCGCTGCAACCCGTCCTGGGAGCCGCAGAGATCGCAGGGGATGATCGGGAACTGCATGGCGACGGCGAACCTGGCAAGATCGTCCTCGGCGGCATAGGCGAGCGGCCGAAGCACCATCAGGTCGCCCTCGTCGTTCAGAAGCTTTGCCGGCATGGAGGCAAGTCGCCCGCCATGAAAGAAATTCATGAAGAAGGTTTCCAGAATATCCTCACGGTGATGGCCGAGCACCAGTGCGTCGCAGCCCTCCTCCCGCGCGATCCGGTAGAGATTGCCGCGCCGCAGCCGCGAACAGAGCGAGCAATAGGTGGCGCCTTCGGGCACCTTTTCCTTCACGATCGAATAGGTGTCGCGATATTCGATCCGATGCCGGACGCCGATCTTCGTCAGATAATCCGGCAGCACATGCTTTGGAAAGTTCGGCTGTCCCTGGTCGAGATTGCAGGCGATAAGCTCGACGGGCAGCAGCCCGCGCCATTTGAGATCGAGCAGCAGCGCCATGAGACCGTAGGAATCCTTGCCGCCGGAAAGGCCGACCAGCCAGCGTTTCTGCCCCTTCAGCATGTCAAAGTCATCGAAAGCCTCACGTATTTGCCTGAGCAGGCGCTTGCGCAGCTTGTTGAAGGAGACCGAACGTGGCGCATCGGCAAAGAGTGCCGGGCCGGCGCCATCGTCGATTTCGCCAGTTTCCGGATCATCAGCGATGTTGGCTGCGATATTCATTGCTCCGTCCTATCGAAGGTCTGCCTGCCTTAGCAGAAAGTCATCCGGCAACACAGCCTCAATCGCCGAAAACCGACCAGCCGGTGCGGGCCGCAAGCATCTCAAGCGCCACGGCGCCAAGCTGCGAATTGCCAACCTTGTTCAGCCCCGGCGACCAGACCGCGATCGAGGCAATGCCGGGCGCTACCGCAAAAATGCCGCCGCCGACGCCGCTCTTGCCGGGCAGGCCGACATGATAGGCAAAGTCGCCCGAACCGTCATAATGGCCGCAGGTCAGCATCAATGCATTGATGCGCCGCGCCCGCTTCGGCGAGACCACGGAATGACCGGTCATCGGATTGCTGCCCCGCGCCGCCAGGAACAGCCCGGCGCGGGCCAACTGCTCGCAGCTCATCGCGAGCGCGCACTGATGGAAATAGACTCCGAGCACGTGATCGACGGGATGATCGAGATTGCGATAGGCGCGCATGAAATTGGCAAGCGCAACATTGCGGTAGCCGGTCTGCGTTTCCGACCGCGCCACCCTGTCGTCGATGGTGATCGACTCGTCATCGGCGAGATAACGCACGAAACGCAGCAGCTCGCCGATCGCCTCGCGCGGCGCATGGCCGGCCATGACAACGTCGGTGACGGCGATCGCGCCGGCATTGATGAAGGGATTGCGGGGAATGCCGCTCTCGTGTTCGAGTTGCACAATCGAATTGAAGGCCGATCCCGAAGGTTCGCGTCCGACGCGTTTCCACAGTCCCTCGCCGACCTTGCCGAGGGCCAAGGTCAGCGTAAAGACCTTGGATATGCTCTGGATCGAAAAGGCGATATCCGCATCGCCGACACGAAAGACCTGACCGTCGACGGTGACGATCGCCATGCCGAACTGCCGCGGGTCCACCTTGGCAAGCTCGGGAATATAGTCGGCGACCTTGCCCTCGCCGATACGCGGCAGGATATCGCTGTAAATGCTATCGAGGGTCGCCTGCAAATCCGCCATCGCTTCTCTCCGAATAACAAAAAAGCCGCCCGGAAGAGCGGCTTTTCCATATGCGAAAACGCCTGGTTTTTGTTAACGCGAATAGAATTCGACGACCAGATGCGGTTCCATGACGACCGGGAACGGAACGTCGCTGAGGGTCGGAACGCGGCCGTAGGTGGCGACCATCTTGTTGTGATCGACTTCGATATAGTCGGGAACGTCGCGCTCGGCGAGGCTGACGGCTTCCAGAACAGTCACGAGCTGCTTCGACTTTTCGCGAACTTCGATGACGTCGCCGGCCTTGCAACGGTAGGAACCGATGTTGACGCGGACGCCGTTGACGGTGACGTGGCCATGGTTGACGAACTGACGGGCAGCAAAGACCGTCGGAACGAACTTGGCGCGATAGACGATCGCGTCGAGGCGCGATTCCAGCAGACCGATCAGGTTTTCCGAGGTGTCGCCCTTGCGGCGGGCGGCTTCTGCGAAGATCGCGCGGAACTGCTTCTCGCGCAGGTCACCGTAGTAACCCTTGAGCTTCTGCTTGGCGCGCAGCTGCACACCGAAGTCCGACAGCTTACCCTTGCGGCGCTGGCCGTGCTGGCCCGGGCCGTATTCGCGGCGGTTCACCGGGGACTTCGGACGACCCCAGATGTTTTCGCCCATACGGCGGTCAAT
This sequence comes from Rhizobium sp. NLR10b, assembly GCF_019685435.1. Classification (NCBI taxonomy): domain Bacteria; kingdom Pseudomonadati; phylum Pseudomonadota; class Alphaproteobacteria; order Hyphomicrobiales; family Rhizobiaceae; genus Rhizobium; species Rhizobium sp. NLR10b. Next base: position 85,791 of record NZ_JABDWV010000012.1, read on the forward strand.
TTTGTATTTGGACGATTCGCGCTTGCTCATCGTATTTCCTTTCAAATGTTTATGGCGGCTTGTTGCCAAACCGTGCGAAGGAAACACGCCCTCCTCTGACCTCTGCCGAGGCCTGACAGGATGTTCCGGTTACGCGAACAGGAACGATCCACGGGACATGTCAAATGAAACACCGGACATTGCTGCCCGGTGCTTGGCGCGGTCTTTAGAGGCCTGCTATGAAAATGTCAACTGAGCCAAAGCCCGAAAACGCCACTATTCCGCAGCCAGAGGCTGATCGCCCGTATCCGGCGCGTTGGCGTCGCCTGGAGCCGTCTGACAATTCATGTCGGGAAACGCCACAATGCGCTTGCCGGAGAAATCCGTATGCACGACGACGATACCCTGCTCCTCGAAATAGCCGAGCAGGCGCCGCGCGCGCCGCGCCGAATGTGTGCCATAGGCGCGGGCAATGCGCGCATCCGACGGGCACGCCTCAGCGCGGACGGCGGCCTTGGCCAGCATCAGGAAGACACCCTGCAAATCGTCGGTGACGCCCGCCGACAGCGACAGCGCCGTCGCCCACTCATCGCTTGCCGCTGTTGCCGCATCGACGCCAGAGCGCGAGATCGCCACGCGCCGGCGGAAATCCGGCAGCGCGATCGGCGGCCCCGGCACGCGGCGCATGCGCAGCCGGACAAGAAAGTCCTGATAGAGCACGGAATCGGTGCGGAAGGCGGATGCGGGATCGTCGAGTATTTCGGCAAGCACACCGGCAAGGCGCTCCTCCCGTTCCTCGGCGGAGATCTCCGCCTGGCTCGCCCTCGTCTCCACCGGCGCTGGGGATGTGGCTGGCGCTGAGCGCGAGAGTTCGGCCAGGATATCGGTCGTCGGTCTCGGCGCCGGCGGTGCGCGGCGCACGAGCGGGCGCTGAAACTCTTCCGGGTCGGGCGTGAAGATCAGGTCCTCGACATCCTGCGGCGCATCCGGCAGCGGCATCAGCTTCGGGCTCGATGAGCGCGCCGAGGTCTCCACCGCGCCGATCTGGATCGGCAGCGGCCGGCGCGACAGGGCCGGCCCGAGAGCGACGAAATTGCCGCGCTTCAGATCGCGGAACATTTCCGCCTGGCGCCGATCCATGCCGAGCAGGTCGGCGGCGCGCGCCATGTCGATATCGAGGAAGGTGCGGCCCATCAGGAAGTTCGAGGCTTCGGCCGCGACGTTCTTGGCGAGCTTCGCGAGCCGCTGCGTTGCGATCACCCCGGCAAGCCCGCGCTTGCGGCCGCGGCACATCAGGTTGGTCATCGCGCCGAGCGACATCTTGCGCGCATCCTCCGAAACGTCTCCGCCGACCGACGGCGCAAACATCTGCGCCTCGTCGACGACCACGAGGACAGGATACCAATATTCGCGATCGGCATCGAACATGCCGTTGAGAAAGGCGGCAGCCGCGCGCATCTGCTGCTCGATATCGAGGCCCTCGAGCGTCAGAACGCAGGAAACTCGATGCTGGCGGATGCGGTTGGCGATGCCTGCCAGTTCCGCCTCGGTGCGCTCGCCGTCGACGACCACATGGCCGAACCTGTCGCTAAGGGTGACGAAATCACCTTCGGGATCGATGATGACCTGTTGCACCCATTGGGCGGACTGCTCGAGCAGGCGGCGCAGGAGATGCGATTTGCCGGAGCCGGAATTGCCTTGCACGAGCAGACGGGTCGCCAGCAACTCCTCGATATCAAGTGTCGCCGGAGCGCCGGACGCCAATCCCATATCGATGCCAACCTGCAATGCTGATCCTCGCGGCGAAGAGACTCACATGAATGAAGCGCCATTCTTCCGAAACGGCAACGCTCCGTCTATCAAAGAATGGACAGTTTTTCAGGGCCGGATTTCGCCAACCCACAGGACAATTCCGCTCATGCCCTCAAGCCGAATCCCTGCATCAGCCGCCGCGTCGCAAAATCGGGATTGCCTGACATGAAGACTGCAAAGTCGAAATTATCAGGATGCACTGCATCGGCAACCAGCGGCACCAGCGTGCGGGCGCGCCGCGCGATTGCCTCGGCTGGATCGAGCCAGTCGACCGGCCAGGGCGCAAGGCGGCGGAAAAGATTGGCCATGAAAGGATAGTGTGTGCAGGCAAGCACCACGATATCTGTCTTCTGGCCGCCCTTCTCGACGAAGCACTGGTCGATCTCGGCAAGCACCGCCTCGTCGGAGACGGCGTCACCACGAATATAGGCTTCGGCCATGCGCGCAAGGTTTTCCGAGCCGACAAGCCGCACGTGGCATTGCTGCGCGAAGGACTGGATGAGGTCGCGCGTATAGGCGCGCTTGACCGTCCCCGGCGTCGCCAGCACCGAAACCAAACCTGAGCGCGTCCGCTCCGCCGCCGGCTTGATCGCCGGCACTGTGCCGACGAAGGTCATCTGGGGAAAGGCGGCCCGCAGGTCGGCGCCAACGAGCGTGAAGGCGGTGTTGCAGGCGATGATACAGACTTCTGGATCGTGCTCCTGAAGCAGCTTGCCGAAGAGCCCGATGATGCGCTCTTTCAGCGCCTGCTCTTCCCACCCCCCATAGGGAAAGCCCGCATCATCAGCGACATAGATGAAGCCGCGTTCCGGCATTAGCACACGCACCTCGCGCAGCACGGTCAGCCCGCCTATGCCTGAATCAAAGATGAGGACGGGTTTCAGCTCATTGGTCGGCGCTGTCATCGGTTGGCGCTTCCTTGCCGGATCTGGTGAAACCGCCTTTGCGCGGACTGTTTCGCGAAAAGCGATCGAGGGAGGAGATGACGCCGCGCAGCACGCTGATTTCCTGTTCCGTGAAGGCCCGGCGGGAGAGAACAGCGCGAAGGTTGTCCACCATTTTCGGCTTTTTCGAGGGCGGATGGAAATAGTTGCGCGAATCGAGCGCTTCTTCCAGCTGGTCGAACAGGCCGAAGAGCTGCTCCTTTGTGGAAGGCCGCTGCCCGAGCGCCTGGAACGGCACGGCTTCCAGATCTTCCATGCCGGACTTCATCCATTCATAGGACATCAGAAGCACGGCCTGAGCAATATTCAGCGACGCGAAGGCGGGATTGACCGGGAAGGTCACGATCTCGTCAGCCAGCGCCACTTCCTCATTGGTCAGACCCCAGCGCTCACGACCGAAGAGAATGCCCGTTGCCTCGCCTGCCCGGAACTTTGTGCGCAGCGTTTGCGCGGCAAAGACCGGGGAGCGCACCGGCTTATAGTTGTCGCGGCTGCGCGCCGTCGTTGCATAGACGAAATTGAGATCGGCGATTGCCTGCTCCAGCGTGGCGTAGACCTTCGTCGCTTCGATCACGTGATCGGCCTTGGAGGCGGTCGCCTGCGCTTTCTCGTTCGGCCAGCCGTCGCGCGGATTGACGAGACGCAGTTCGGCCAGGCCGAAATTCGCCATGGCGCGTGCCACCATGCCGATATTCTCGCCCATCTGGGGCTCGACCAGAATGATGGCCGGCCCTTCGGCCACAAGTTGACGCTCGCTGTTCGTGCCTGCCATAGTCTTATCCCTGTTTCGAGCGCGCAATAGCCTCGCCCGACGCAAACGGCAAGGTGTCTGCCTGCGGATAGAGCCTTTCCAGCGCCGAACCGATCATCTCGAGCCCCACCCGGGCGCCTTCTCGCGACACTGGCAAATGCCGCCCTGTCGTTCGCGACGCCTTGCGCCTGACGAAGAAACAAGCAGAGCCGCGCGGCGCCGCGTCAGCGATCAACGCGAGATCCGCCGCGATCAGCCTCTTCTGATCATTGTCGGCAGGCGGTGCTTCGTAGCTCCTCGCCAGGATGCGCGCCCAATAGGTGCAGGAAAGAAAGATCGCCAATGTCTGGCGGATCTGGCCGGGCCGCGTCACCACCGACCAGGAGGAGCCAAGCGGGCGAGCCGCCACCGTCACGTCGCGATAGCAGGCGTCGATCTTCTGCGACAATTCGATCAACTCGAAACCGCTCTTGCCCGCGCCGATTGCGCCTAGCAGCTCGCGCAGCGCCTGGAACCAACGGGCGAGCGCCGTATCGAGCGCGCCACGCGTGCGCGCCGGGAAAACGACGAAAGCGACTGCCGTTCCGGCCGCCGCGCCGATCATCGTCTCCCCGATGCGCAGTTTGAGCAGATCGAGCGTCAATACGCCGGTCATGCCGTAGACCAGACAGAGCACGATCGAAACGAAGAAGGTCATCGTCGCGTAGGAAACCTGCAGGAAATAGAAGGCGAGAAAGATGCCTATGGCCATGACCGGAATAGCGACACCGGGCACACCCGAAATCAACGTCGCCAGGAGGAGGCCCATGGCGATGCCGAACACCGTGCCGAGCGAACGCGATAACGCTTTCATGGCTGTATCGCCGCGCGAATTGGTGTTGGTAAAGACAAGGAAAGAGGCAAGCACCGCCCAAAACCAGCGCTCGCGCGACAAGAGCAAACCAAAGCCCATGGCGATCGCCGAGGCGAGCGTGATCTGCAGCGCTGAACGCAACAGCGGATTGGCCAGCGAAAAATCGATCGCCTGAACTTGCGCGATATCCTTGGCCGCATCAATGCCGGAGAAACCGGATGCCCGTCCCTTGTTGATCGCCTCGACCAGTTGCCGCCGCGCTTCGCCCAGCCAGAGCAGCGCCCGTACGGTTTCGCCCTGCGGCTGATCCTTGATGGCCTCGGCCATTCCCTCATATCTTTTGAGTTCCGCCGCCTCAGCCTCGATCACCGCGTGAACGAGTGCAAAGGGCGGTGGACTCTGGAAGCTCAGCACGATAGCGCTTTCGGCGGCAAGATGCGCGTCGAAGAGCCGGATCGCCAGCTCCGCAGCGGGATCGGAAGCGCCGTCGAAGACGCCCGCTGATGGGCGCGGGATGAAGGTCTCGGCCATCAGCACCACTTCCTTCAGCCGGTCTTCCAGCTGGCGCAGTTCCTGCCGATCGGCATCGCCGATGTCGCCACTGGCGGCAAGGGCAGCGAGCTTGAAGAGGATCTGATTGATCCGCCCGCTGACACTTTCGAGCGAGCGCAGCAGATCGCGCCGCCAGTCATCAGGTAGAAGCACCACCCTTACCACATGGCCGACAAGCACGGAGACGACCGGCCCGATCGTCACCTCGGGCAGTTCGGCAAGCGGCGGCTGGAAATAGGCCCCCATGAAATAGGAGGTGAAGGCGAACATGCCGATCGCAAATCCGCGCGGCCCGAACACGCGGCCCGCCGATGCGAGCAGGATGATGACGAGAAAAACGAGGTCGGAGAGAACGCGTTGATCCTCGAGCCCTGCGGCAATGGCGACGACAGCAAGGCTTGCGGCGCAGCCGAACAGCCGCGTCACCAGCTGGCGCGCGTTGCCCTTATCGCGCACCGCCACCCCACCTTCGATCGACAGCACGATGCCGAGGCCAAAGGCCGCCGTCGGCAGCGGCAAGATGAAAGCTTTTATCGCAAGCAGCGTCAGGAACACGAGGACGATGGTCAGCGTCACCCGCGAGGCCATGCGCAGGCGCGAAAGCGCCGGATCATTGGCATGCAGCCAGTCGCGGAACTGAAAACGGGAAAACAAATGCATGAGCCCCTCATGCCATGAAGCATCGATAGATACCGCCGCCGGAGCGGAAATCAAACCGCTGACACCCAATGCCGATCGAATGTCGCGCTTACTCGCCCTTGGCGATCAGCACCATAGTTTCCTTGAGCGAGGTCGGCCCCTGCCCCTCTTCACCCTGAATCATGATGTCGTCGATGACGGATTTGCCGTTCTCCTCAATGACCTCGAAACGCACAGTCGTGAAGTCATCCTTGTTAGGTGCGCCTTCCATGCAGGTCGCCGCCTTGAATTTCACCGTCACCTCTGTCGTGCCGTTTGCCGGCTGACCGCGTTCGATGGAAAGGTCCTGCAGCGGACAGGCATCTTGGCCGTTGACGATGACGTCATAGTCGAAGGGCGAAATGCCATCCTCGTCGGCCGCCGGGTTCTGGGCGGCTGCCTTGTATTTGTCGCCGAAGTCCTTGCTGTAGAGCCGGCCGAGCACGCTTTCCTCGAAAATATCGATCCAGTCGCTGACATCGCTCGCCCAGTTTGTCTGCGTGTCCTTCATGATTTCCTTGACCGGCTCAGTCGCATCGGCCGCAAGCAAAAGGCCAGGTGCAACAGACACGGCGACAACGAGGCCGGCGAACAGAACGGCGATCTTCTTCATGGCAAAATGTCCGGGACTCAGTCGGGCTTATGCCGCGGAGGTTAGCCATTTTCCGGCCCTTGGCAATGGCGGCAAAAACGTCATGTCCCTGCCCGTTGCAGCTTTGCGTTCCCGGCTCACAATGCTATAGCGCTCCGGATTACATCACCCAGCCGGGGCAACCGCCCCATTCCAAGCTTAACGAGGCAGATACATGAAGAAGATCAAGGTCGCCAATCCCGTCGCCGATCTCGACGGCGATGAAATGACGCGCATCATCTGGCAGCTCATCAAGGATAAGCTGATCCATCCGTATCTCGACCTCGACATCGACTACTACGACCTCTCGGTCGAAAACCGCGACGCCACCAACGACCAGGTCACCGTCGACGCCGCCAACGCCATTAAAAAGTACGGCGTCGGCATCAAGTGCGCGACCATCACGCCCGATGAAGCCCGCGTCAAGGAATTCAACCTCAAGGAAATGTGGAAGAGCCCGAACGGCACGATCCGCAACATCCTCGGCGGCGTCATCTTCCGCGAGCCGATCATCTGCCGCAACGTGCCGCGCCTGGTTCCCGGCTGGACCCAGCCGATCGTCGTCGGTCGTCACGCTTTCGGCGACCAGTATCGCGCCACCGACTTCAAATTCCCCGGCAAGGGCAAGCTGACGATCAAGTTCGTCGGCGAAGACGGCACGGTCATCGAGAAGGAAGTCTTTAACGCTCCGGGCGCCGGCGTTGCCATGGCCATGTACAACCTCGATGAATCGATCCGCGAATTCGCCCGCGCTTCGATGATGTACGGCCTGATGCGCAAGTGGCCGGTCTACCTGTCGACCAAGAACACCATCCTCAAGGCCTATGACGGCCGCTTCAAGGACATTTTCGAAGAAGTCTACGAGACCGAATTCAAGGACCAGTTCAAGGAAGTCGGCATCACCTATGAACATCGCCTGATCGACGACATGGTCGCTTCGGCCCTGAAGTGGTCTGGCGGCTACGTCTGGGCCTGCAAAAACTATGACGGCGACGTCCAGTCCGACACGGTTGCGCAGGGCTTCGGCTCGCTCGGCCTGATGACCTCGGTTCTGCTGACGCCCGACGGCAAGACGGTTGAAGCCGAAGCCGCTCACGGCACGGTGACCCGCCATTACCGCCAGCACCAGAAGGGCCAGGAAACCTCGACGAACTCGATCGCCTCGATCTTCGCCTGGACCCGCGGCCTCGCGCACCGCGCCAAGCTCGACGACAATGCCGAACTCGCCAAGTTCGCCTCGACGCTGGAAAAGGTCTGCGTCGATACCGTCGAATCCGGCTTCATGACCAAGGACCTGGCGCTGCTCATCGGCCCCGACCAGCCGTGGCTCTCGACCACCGCCTTCCTCGACAAGATCGACCAGAACCTGCAGAAGGCCATGGCGTAATCAGGTCTTTTCGGAATAGCATTGACGGCGGGGATTTCCCCGCCGTTTTTCGTTTTGGGAGAATTGAAAATGACGGCGACCGTGCGCCCGCTCCAACCCTCTGACCGCGCCGCCTGGGAGCCCTTATGGGCGGCTTACCAGCGTTTCTACGAAGTAGTCATCCCGCCTGAAACCACGGACCTCACCTGGGGCCGCTTCCACGATCCCGACGAACCGATGCACGCGCTCGGCGCCTTCGACGAAGACGGCCGCCTCGTCGGCATCGCCCACGCGATCTTCCATCGCTCCTGCTGGCTGCCGCAATGGACCTGCTATCTGCAGGACCTTTATGTCGAGGACAGCCAACGCGGGCTCGGCAGCGGAGCCGCGCTGATCGAGGCTGTCGCCGGGCTGGCACGGCAAAACGGTGCCGGCCGGCTCTACTGGATGACCCATGAAGGCAATGTCACCGCCCGGCGCCTCTACGACAGGATCGCCGAACGCTCGGGGTTCATCCAGTACCGCAAGGCGCTTTGAACGCCGGGGGTTGCACAAGGATCTTGCCGCTCTATTGATTCTGCCGAGCGGGAAACGCCTGAAATAATCGCTACACGATGAGGATGTCATGACCGAAGAACTGGTATTCTATACCAACCCGATGTCGCGCGGACGCATCGCGCGCTGGATGCTGGAGGAGATCGGGCAGCCCTATCGCACCGAACTCCTGACCTTCGGTGAAACCATGAAGGCGCCGGAATATCTCAAGGTCAATCCGATGGGCAAGGTGCCGGCGATCCGTCACGGCAACACCATCGTCACCGAATGCGCAGCGATCTGCGCCTATCTTGCCGAAACCTTTCCGGAAAAGGGTCTGGCGCCGAGGCCGGAGGAGCGCGCCGCCTATTACCGCTGGTTGTTCTTTGCCGCCGGCCCTCTTGAATCGGCGGTAACGATGAAAGCGCTCGGCTTCGAAATTCCCGCCGAACGCCTGCGCATGGCCGGCTGCGGCGGTTTCGGCGACGTCATGAACACGCTCGAAATGGCCGTCTCCGGCTCGACCTATGTCACCGGCGAACGCTTCACCGCCGCCGACGTCTATGTCGGCGCCCATATCGGCTGGGGCCTCGGTTTCGGCAGCATTGAAAAGCGCCAGGCCTTCATCGATTATTTCGGCCGCATCAGCGAGCGGGAAGCCTACAAACGCGCCAATGACCTGGACGACGAGGCCGGCAAGACGATGCAGGCCGCCTGACGTTCAATCCGGCGCGACGGCCAAGCCGCCGCGTCGGGGATGTCCGCCGTCAGGCGAGCGGCATGTGAATATCCGTCATCAGTTCGGTCGGCGGCACCTCGCGCGGGTTGTTCAGATACTCCTCGAACATGATGCTGTCCTTCAGCTGCCGTCCTGACTTTGGCAGCCACTCCGCGTAGAGCCACTGATAGGCCTTATACATGTCGGCATAGGGACCTTTGTGGCGTAGCACGGCATAGTCGCCACCGTCGAAACTGCGCCGCTCGAACGGCGCCTCGGCTGGAACGTCCGAACCACTCGTGACGCAGGCGATCGAGCGCAGCTTCTCAGCCGGCACGATGTCCGGGTCATCGACATAGACGCCGATCATCCGCATAGCGGGTCTGCCAAGGCCGCGGGCGTAAAGTGTGCCGAACAACGTCTCGAAGGCTTTGCCGATCTGCATGTAGATCCGTTCACGACTTGGCTCGATGCGCCGTTTCCCGAAACTGCCGCAATATATGCTCGCAACAGTCTTTACCGGGCTCGCGTGCCGTTTCGCACTGCAGACGAGAAACTGACCGCCGCCGCCGCGCAGCGAAAACAAAACCGGCTGCGAAATCCAAGATCTCGCAGCCGGCTGCTCTTTCAAACAGTTCTCACGCTCGACGATCAGCCTGCAAGTGCCGCTGCAACAGCCTCGAGCGCCTCATCAGCCTTGGCGCCGTTCGGACCGCCGGCCTGCGCCATGTCGGGACGTCCGCCGCCGCCTTTGCCGCCGAGGGCGGCCGAGGCGACACGCACCAGATCGACAGCACTGAAACGCTCAACGAGATCCGGCGTCACCGCAACGACGGCGCTCGCCTTGCCATCTTCGGATACACCGATCAGCGTCACGATGCCGGAACCGATGCTGGCCTTGCCGTCATCGGCAAGACCCTTCAGGTCCTTCGGATCGACGCCGGCCACGGCCTTACCGAGGAATTTCACTCCAGCGACCTCGCGCACCGCATCGGCAGAGCCGCCCTGCCCGCCGCCCATGGCGAGCTTGCGCTTGGCGTCGGCCAGTTCCTTTTCGAGCTTGCGGCGCTCGTCCATCAGCGCTTCGACGCGCGACAGAACTTCCGAAGGCTGCACCTTCAGCGAGGCAGCGAGCGTCTTCACGCGATCATCCTGCTCGGCGAGATATTCGCGCGCCGATTCACCGGTCACCGCTTCGATACGGCGAACACCGGCGCCGACGGCGCTTTCGCCGAGGATGCGCACGAGGCCGATCTGACCGGTCGCCGACACATGCGTGCCACCACAAAGTTCGACCGAGTAAGGCCTGTTGCTTTTTGCGCCGTGCAGACCCGTGCCCATCGAAACGACGCGCACCTCATCGCCGTATTTCTCGCCGAAGAGCGCCATCGCGCCTTCGGCGATCGCGTCGTCGACGCTCATCAGGCGGGTCGTGACGGGCGCATTCTGCAGCACGATCTCGTTTGCCATGTCCTCGACCACCTTCAACTCCTCGGCCGACATCGGCTTGGGATGCGAAACGTCGAAACGCAGGCGCTCGGGCGCAACCAGCGAGCCCTTCTGGGCAACGTGGGTTCCGAGCACTTCGCGCAGCGCCTCGTGCAGCAGGTGGGTTGCCGAATGGTTGGCGCGCAGACGCGAACGGCGTGCATGGTCGACAGTCAGAACGACAGCATCGCCGGTCTTGAAGGCACCTTGGACGACGGTGCCGGTATGCACGAAGAGGCCCTCGCCCTTCTTCTGCGTGTCCGATATCTCGATCTTGCCGTGGTCCGAGGAGATGACGCCGGTATCGCCCATCTGACCGCCGGATTCTCCATAGAACGGCGTCTGGTTGACGACGATCTGCACCTTGTCGCCGGCCTTGGCTTCGTCGGCAACGGCGCTGTCTTTGACGATCGCCTGCACCACGCCTTCAGCGCTCTCTGTGTCGTAACCGAGGAACTCGGTTGCGCCATGCTTTTCCTTAAGCTCGAACCAGACGGTTTCGGTTGCCTTCTCGCCGGAGCCGGCCCAATGCGAGCGGGCTTCGGCCTTCTGGCGCTCCATGGCATCGGTGAAGCCCGCGATGTCGACGCCGATCTCGCGAGCGCGCAGGGCGTCTTGCGTCAGGTCGAGCGGGAAGCCGTAGGTGTCGTAAAGCTTGAAGGCGGTCTCGCCATCCAGCATGTCGCCCTTGCCGAGATCTGTGGTCGCATCCGACAGCAGCGACAGGCCACGCTCCAGCGTCTTGCGGAAGCGGCCTTCTTCAAGCTTCAGCGTCTCTGAGATCAGCGCCTCGGCGCGCACGAGTTCCGGATAAGCGCGGCCCATCTCCTGCACCAGCGTCGGCAGCAGCTTGTACATCAGCGGCTCCTTGGCGCCGAGAAGCTGGGCGTGCCGCATGGCGCGACGCATGATACGGCGCAGCACATAGCCTCGGCCCTCATTCGACGGCAGCACGCCGTCGGCGATCAGGAAGGCCGAGGAGCGCAGATGGTCGGCGATGACGCGGTGGCTGGCACTGCCTTCCGCCTTGACTCCTATCGTGTCCTCGATGGTGCCGGTCAGCATGCGGAAAAGATCGGTATCGAAGACGCTCTGAACGCCCTGGAGGATGCAGGCCATGCGCTCCAGACCCATGCCGGTGTCGATCGACGGACGCGGCAGCGGATTGCGAACCCCCGGCTCGGTCTGCTCGAACTGCATGAAAACCAGGTTCCAGAATTCCAGGAACCGGTCACCGTCTTCCTCGGGCGAACCGGGAGGGCCGCCCCAGACATTCTCGCCCTGGTCAATGAAGATTTCCGAGCACGGGCCGCAGGGGCCGGTATCGCCCATCTGCCAGAAGTTGTCGGAGGTCGGGATGCGGATGATCTTGTCGTCGGAGAAACCGGCGATCTTCTTCCACAAAGCCGCAGCTTCCTCGTCTTCGGAATAGACGGTCACCAGCAGACGATGCTTCGGCAGGCCGAACCCTTCGGTCACCAGCTTCCAGGCAAGCTCGATCGCATTCTCCTTGAAATAGTCGCCGAAGGAGAAATTGCCGAGCATTTCGAAGAAGGTCAGGTGACGCGCGGTATAGCCGACATTGTCGAGGTCATTATGCTTGCCGCCGGCGCGCACGCACTTCTGCGAGGTTGTCGCCGTCGCATAAGGACGTTTTTCCAGGCCGGTGAAGACGTTCTTGAATTGCACCATGCCGGCATTGGTGAACATCAGCGTCGGGTCGTTGCGCGGCACGAGCGGACTGGACGGAACGATCTCGTGGCCGTTCTTCTTGAAATAGTCGAGGAAGGTCGACCGGATATCGTTCACGCCGCTCATTCTATGCCCTTCAATGCTGCCCGAGGCCGGTAAATACAAATCCATCGGCTTTTAACGTTCGCCTCCGCCACTGTCCAGCCGACAAACAAAACCGGCCGCATTCTGATAAGGGAATGCAGCCGGCTGAGATATCAGATCAAGTTCAAGCGCGAAAATTACATTTCCGCGGCGGCATCGCCGTCATCGGCATCCGGACCGCCATTCTGCAGGAAACGATCGGCGATCAGGCCGGCATTCTGGCGCAGCGCCAGCTCGATCTCCCGAGCGAGATCCGGATTGTCGCGCAGGAAGGTTTTGGCGTTTTCGCGGCCCTGGCCGAGACGCTGGCTGTTATAGGAGAACCAGGCGCCCGACTTCTCGACGATACCGGCCTTGACGCCGAGATCGACGAGTTCGCCTGTCTTCGACACGCCTTCGCCATACATGATGTCGAACTCGACCTGCTTGAAGGGAGGCGCCATCTTGTTCTTGACGACTTTGACGCGGGTCTGGTTGCCGACCACCTCTTCGCGCTCCTTGACCGAGCCGATGCGGCGAATGTCGAGGCGCACGGACGCATAGAATTTCAGCGCATTGCCGCCCGTCGTTGTCTCCGGCGAACCGAACATGACGCCGATCTTCATGCGGATCTGGTTGATGAAGATCACCATGCAGTTCGACTTGGAGATCGAAGCGGTCAGCTTGCGCAGCGCCTGGCTCATCAGGCGGGCTTGCATGCCCGGCAGGCTGTCGCCCATCTCGCCTTCGATTTCGGCGCGCGGCGTCAGCGCGGCGACCGAGTCGACGACGAGAACGTCGACGGCGCCGGAGCGCACCAGCGTGTCGGTGATTTCGAGCGCCTGCTCGCCGGTGTCTGGCTGCGAGATCAGAAGGTTCTGCAGATCGACGCCAAGCTTGCGGGCATAGACCGGGTCGAGCGCGTGTTCAGCATCGACGAAAGCGCAGATGCCGCCCTTCTTCTGCGATTCCGCAATGGTTTGCAGCGCAAGCGTTGTTTTGCCCGAGCTTTCCGGCCCATAGATTTCAATGATACGGCCCTTCGGCAGACCGCCGATGCCGAGCGCGATATCAAGACCAAGCGAGCCCGTCGAAACCGTCTCGATCTCGACAACGTTCTCGTTGGAACCGAGTTTCATAATCGAGCCCTTGCCGAACGACCGCTCTATCTGTGAGAGTGCCGCTTCAAGCGCCTTGCTTTTGTCCACCGATTTGTCCTCTACCAGCCGCAATGAATTCTGAGACATCCGATCCACCTTTAGGTTATTGAAGCCGCTCAAGCAATGTCGAGTTTGTACCCTATTTGTTCCATTCCCGCAATAGGCGTACAAACATTTGAAAGAAAAAGGTAAAACGGCCCGTGTTCTACATTTGTTTTATCAATGCAAAGCAACGGCTTAGGCCTTATGAGCCGGCTTTGTCGCAGCCAGGCGGACCGCTTCGATTCGCCTTTCCCGGGTTATGAGAAGCGGGTGAGTTGATGAAAAAGATTCTCGTTCTCGGCGGCGCCCATATCGACAGGCGTGGCCGCATCTCCGGCGAAACGGCGCCAGGGGCCAGCAACCCCGGCACCTGGTTCGAGGAGCCGGGCGGCGGCGGTTTCAATGCGGCGCGCAACCTTGCAAGACTGGGCTTTCACGTGACGATGATCTCGCCGCGCGGCGGCGATCCCTTCGGCGAAATGGTCGGCGAAGCCGCCGATTTCGCCGGCATCGACGACCGGCCCTTCGTCTTCCTCGACCGCAAGACGCCGAGCTACACAGCGATCATCGAGAAGAACGGCGACCTCGTGATCGCCCTTGCCGACATGGATCTCTACCGCTTCTTCGTGCCGCGGCGCCTGTCCATCCGCTGGGTGCGCGAGGCCTTCGCCGCGCATGATTTCATTCTCGTCGACGCCAATCTGCCGGAAGAGACGATCGCGGCGATCGTCGCCAAGGCGAACTCCCTGGCCAAACCCGTCGCGGCCATCGCAATCTCGCCGGCCAAGGTGGTCCGGCTGAAACCCTGCATCGCGGATATCGACTATCTGTTCCTGAACGAGGCCGAAGCCGCTGCCGTTACCGGCGTGCAGCCGGAGGATTTGGGCGGTTGGCCGCCGCTCCTGAACGAGATCGGCATCAGAAACGCCGTGGTCACCCGCGGCCGGCGTGAGCTTGTTGCGATTTGCAAAGACCGCGCCGTGGCGCTGCAGCCGCCAATCGCCGACACCGTCGCCGATGTCACGGGCGCCGGCGATTCCCTTGCCGCCGGCACGCTCGCCGCCTTGATATTTGGCCTGCCGCTTGAGGAGGCCATTCGCCACGGCGCGGCGGCGGCAGCGCTCACGGTGCAGTCACGGCACGCCGTCAACGAAAATCTGACGCCGGATCTCTTGAACGAGGCACTTGCCCTTGTTCCCGAGGTCAGAATTCTACATTGAAGCGACTGAATTAAAGAGTTGAGCATGATGCCGTTCGAAAACCGCCCACGCTTTTCGGTTTCATGCTCCGCCGATCACAGGACAAGATCATGACCAAGCCCATCTCCCCTCTTCTGCCGATCGCCTATTCGAAGGAGGTCGCCAGCGCCAAGCAGCGCGGCGCACCGCTGGTGGCGCTGGAATCGACCATCATCACGCATGGCATGCCCTATCCCGGCAATATCGAAATGGCGCGCAGCGTCGAGACGATCATTCGCGAACAGGGCGCCGTGCCGGCAACGATCGCGGTCATCCACGGCACGCTGCATATCGGCCTTGAAGCTGCGCAACTGGAGCAGCTTGCCAAGGCAACTGAGGTGATGAAGGTGTCGCGGGCCGATCTCGCCTTCGCGATCGCCGAGCGCCGCACCGGCGCCACCACGGTCGCGGCGACGATGATCGCGGCGGCCCGCGCCGGCATTCGTGTCTTCGCCACAGGCGGCATCGGCGGCGTGCATCGCGGCGCCGAGGAAAGCTTCGATATATCAGCCGATCTCGAAGAGCTCGCGCGCACCGGCGTTATCGTCGTCTGCGCCGGCGCCAAGGCAATCCTCGACATTCCAAAGACGCTTGAAGTGCTGGAGACGCGCGGCGTGCCCGTGGTCACCTATGAGAGCGAAGAATTCCCAGCCTTCTGGTCGCGTTCATCAGGTATCCGCAGCCCGCTCTCGCTGAACAGCCCGGCGGCCATCGCCAATTTCCAGACGGTGCGCGAACAGCTCGGCATCGACGGCGGCATGCTCGTCGCCAATCCGGTGCCGGAAGCCGACGAAATCGCGCGTGAAGAGATGGAAATCTATATCGAGCGGGCACTTGATAGCGCCGAGCGCGACGAAGTGACCGGCAAGGCGGTGACGCCTTATCTGCTCTCGACCATCTTCGACCTGACGGATGGTCAGAGCCTGAAGACGAACATCGCTCTGGTGGAGAACAATGCAAGACTTGCGGCGGAGATTGCCGTGGCTTTGGGTGAGTAATTTTTGACGGCCGGGCCGGTCCCGCCATACAGATAGATAGTGCCGTTGAGCCGCCCCTCTGCCCTGCCGGGCATCTCCCCCACAGGTGGGAGATTGGCTGGACCCAAGGTTTACCAAAACAATAGGCGTTGTAGCTCGGCAAAGCGGTGGCTGTGTGGGACGGCTAAGCCGCTCATCGATCTCCCCCCCTTGTGGGGGAGATGTCCGGCAGGACAGAGCGGGTGCCACACAGTGTGCTCTCTCCGGAAACCATCAAGCCGTAATTAGCTATCCAACGTTTCCTTCACCACCACGGCAAGCTGCTTCAGCGAGAACGGCTTGGGCAAAAATCCGAATTTCGCATCCGGGGGCAGATTGCGGGCAAAGGCGTCCTCGGCATAGCCGGAGACGAAGATGAATTTCAGGTCGGGATAATTCTTTCGCAACTCGCGCAGCAGCGTCGGGCCGTCCATTTCGGGCATGACCACGTCGGAAACGACAATGTCGACCTTGCCCTCGAGCTCCTCCATGATGCTCAGCGCCTCGACGCCCGAGCCCGCCTCATGCACGGTGTAGCCGCGCGTTTCCAGCATGCGCTTGCCGCCGCGGCGCACCGCTTCCTCGTCTTCGACGAGAAGGACGACGGCCGAGCCGGTCAGGTCCTCCGGCTGCTGCGCGGTCACCGCGGGCGCGGCTGGGACTTCATTGATGGCACTGTCGATCGAACCCGCCTCCGCGGCAATCGCCGGCTCCGGGATGTGGCGCGGCAGGAAGACCCGGAAGGTCGTGCCTTTGCCGACTTCGGATTCTGGCTGGATGTAGCCACCGGACTGCTTGACGATGCCGTAGACCATGGCGAGACCAAGCCCGGTGCCCTTGCCGACATCCTTGGTGGTGAAGAAGGGCTCGAAAATCTTGTCCATGATCTCGGGCGCGATGCCTGTACCGGTATCGGCGACTTCGACCAGCACCATGTCCTCGGCCGGCATGTAGGAATAGTTGAAGGCCGCGACGTCGGCTGCAGTCAGATTACGGGTGCGCAGCGTCAGCGTGCCGCCGTCGGGCATTGCGTCGCGCGCATTGACGCAGAGATTGATTAGCACCTGCTCGAATTGCGAAAGGTCCGTTTTGACGGGCCAGAGATCGCGGCCATATTGCACATCGAGCTTGACATTGGTGCCGGAGAGCAGCCGGTCGACCAGCATGCGCAGGTCGCCGACGACATCAGTGAGGTTCAGCACCGAGGGCCGCATCGTCTGCTTACGTGAGAAGGCGAGCAACTGGCGCACCAGCACCGCGGCGCGGTTGGCGTTGCGCTTGATTTCCATCAGATCGGCGAAGCTTGCATCGGAAGGACGCGCCTGCAGCAGCAGGTGATCGGAAGAAAGCAGGATCGCCGTCAGGACGTTGTTGAAGTCATGTGCAATACCACCGGCGAGCGTTCCGACAGCGTTCATCTTTTGCGTCTGCGCCATTTGCGCTTCCAGCGCCTTCTGCTCGGTCACCTCGACGGCATAGACGATCGCCGCTTCTTCCGGCGCCTCGTCGCTCTGGTCGATGACGGCGTTGACATAGAAGCGGAAATAGCGCGCCTCGTCGGTCGGCGTGCGGGTGTCGAGCGGCGGGATGTCACCCTGCCGGTCCTTGGCGGCCGTCAGCGCCGCGGCCAGTTGCGGCCGGTCGCTCTCCTGCACGATGGTTTCGAGATACGGCGCCTTTTCCAGGTCGTCGCGCGAGACGATGCCGGAGAACAGCTTCAGGAACGGAGCGTTGGTGCGCAGGATGCGTCCATCGCCGTCGACCGAGGCGATCGCCATCGGCGTATTGTTGAAGAAGCGGGTGAAGCGCATGGCGGCGGCCGAAGCGGACTGGCCGCTCTCGCTGCTCTTTCCGCGCGCCAGCACGATCGTCCGGCTTTCGCCTGGAGCGCCGTCGCGCATCGAGGTGACGCTGTGGATGATCTGCACCGGCAGGCTCTGGCCGTTGGTCTTGCGCAGATCGAGATCCAGCGTCACGGTTTTTTTCAGGCCAGGCTCGGCCTGCACCGACTGGATCAGCGCCAGCCCCTCGCCCGCCACCAGATCGCCAATCGACATCGAGCCGGGCAGGAACTTGGTCAGGTCGAGGCCCAGCCACTCGGCAAGTGTCGCGTTCAGGTAGAAGATTTCGCCCTTCCTGCCGGCGGAGAAGAAACCGGCCGGAGCGTGATCGAGATAGTCGATCGCATTCTGCAGCTCCTTGAAGAAGCGCTCCTGATCGTCGCGTTCGGCGGTAATGTCGGTGATCTGCCAGATCTGAAGCGGCTTGCCGCCATCATCCTCCGGCTGCAGCAGCCGCACCTTCAGCCGGTACCAATGCGCGCCCGAGCTGTTGCTGCCGGGCCCGACGGCGCGCAGCAGGCGGAATTCCTCCCGGCGCTCCTTGCCCTCGCGCAGACCGTTGACCAGCCGGTAGAGCGCCTCGTTGGATTCGCGATGCCGCGACAGCAGCGTTTCCAGCGTCTGCACTTCTGTTGCCTTGCGCGCGCCGGTGAGCGCGCCATAGGCGGCGTTGGCATAGATGATACGGCCCTTTTCGTCGGTGATCAGCGTGCCATCCGGGTGGCTGTTGAGGAAGGCGCGCGCCAGGCTGTCGGACTGGCGCTGCGGCATCACCTCGATGAAGCCGATGACGGAAGATACCAGGAAGAAGATGCCGACCATGGCGAGAACGCCTAGACCGCCGAGCACCATCTCGTTGTCGAGCGATCGCTTGAAGACGACAAAAGCCCCGGCGGCCGCGATCAGCACGAGCGCCAGGAGAAGAATGCGCAAAACCGTGCCAGAACGCCCCCCACGATCCACAAGCGGTGCGTTATAGTCGTCGACCTGACGCGGTTTCGTCATATATTCCTCGCATATGCCCCCCCCACCTCGTAGCACGAATAAGAAGCGGGAATCAGGCGCTCTTTCCTTCTTAGCAATTTGCCAAGCCGGCAAAAACACCGGTCGCCGGCAAGACCGCTTGAATTCACAGGCAAGAGCGCCATCTGCGGCTGATGCCTGCGGCAGCTGCCTGCGCGCGACGCCGGCAGCTGCAATTCGGCATAACACGAAATCGCATTCGTGCATGGCTGGACAGGGCCGGCTGCCCTTGCCTAAGGGACGGAAAAGTCGTCAATATGTGCCGAATGTGAAATGGAGTGAGTGACTATGTTCGATGATCTTGTCGCAGCCTATGGCAGCCGTTTCCTGCTTGCGGCCGGTGGCGTTGGCCTGGCGCTCCTCCTGCTCATTCTGGCACTCTGGCTGATGCGAGGCCGCGCCCCGTCGCCCTTTGTACGCGGCGGTCGCAACCGTCAGCCCCGCCTGCAGGTGCTGGACGCGGCAGCCGTCGACGCCCGCCGCCGGCTGGTGCTGGTGCGCCGAGATGATGTCGAGCATCTTATCATGATCGGTGGCCCGACCGATATCGTCATTGAAAGCCGGATCCTGCCGCAGACGACCGAGCAGCCGGAAAGCCTCTCACGCCCGGAGCCTGCCGCCGAGCGGCCGATTTCAGTCCCGCGGCCGGAAACACCGCCTGTTTCCGCCGCCCGTGCGCCGGTCACACCCCGCGCCGAGCCGGCCGCCGGCCCCCCCTTCGCTGCGCCCACCGCATCGGAGCCGCGGCCGCGCCCCGAACCATCGGCCGCGCCCACCATGCCGCCGCCGGTGGCCACCGGCCCTCTTCCGCCAGAACCGGCGACGGCACCTCTATCGACCGAACACGACCAATCCCTACGCGCTGTCCCGCCCCAAGCGCGCACCCCGGAGCGCCCCTCTGCTGCCGCCGGCGCGCAGCCGGCATCGTTCCGCGATACCGCAAGCGCCGCCGAAATCCTGGATGCCGCCCGCCAGCGCGTGCTGCCTCAGCAGCGCATCGAGCCCGAGGTCTCCGCCCCGGATATGCCGGCGCCGCGCGCCGCTGCCGCTACGGCCGAGGACGATGCGGCTGTGCAATCGGCAGCGGCGATCCGCCGTGATTTCCAACGGGTGCTGGAAGAGGAAATGTCAAACAATTTGACGGCCGAGCGCATCGTGCCGGCCCCGGCAAATCAGGGCCCTCGTCAGGCCGCGCCGCAGCCGGCCAACCAGCCGCGCCGTGATCCCGAGCTTGCCCCCATCACCGGTGCCGACACCGACCTGCAGAAAGAAGTCGCCCGCATCTTCGGCGAAATGAGCGTCAACCGCGACAAGTAAGACAAACGCTTACATCTCGGTTGTCATCCGTTAGCTTCGTCATGAAGTTGCATAAAAGCCGCAATGCTGCGGCTTTCACCTCGCCAACACCTCGGGGACTCCCTATCACGCCGATCATTTGCTATCGATCAGGTTGAAGAGCATTGGCGCATCCGAGGTAGACTTTGCCTAAGTAAATACCGGTCTCACCCCAGTTTCACCCGTGTAGCCGTGAGCGACGCGCTGACGGCATGCGAACATGTTCATCGGGTGGTGGCGAGAGACCGGTTTGGCATTGTTACAATGTGCCATGTGCAGCTCTGCTGTCTCAGCTCTTCAGCCGCCCACAACATCGCCATACCGCGCCCGCAAGGGTTTTCTCATGCACCATCTTGGTGGACTTCCGAACGGAAGACCAAGACGATATGTGCAAGACACTTCGGGTCCGATGGACCATCACTCCCAAAACGGCGCCGCAGCCATGGATTGCCTGCGGTGGATGCGGGGGCCTCAGAGCTTTCCGATCCAGCGGCAAGATCCGGCTTAATGCAAACGGTCGCAAGCTCGACGCCTGGCTGATCTACAAATGCCTGATCTGCGAAAGGACATGGAACCGCCCGATCTTCGAACGCCGAAATATTCCGGACGTCGATCCGATGATTCTCGACGCGCTGCAGTCCAACGACCCGAGCTGGATTCGGGCGGAAACCTTCAATCTTGATTCGCTGCGGCGCAAGTCACAGCGTGTGGACGAGTTCGCCGAATTCGACATCGCCAAGGAGATCCGGCACGAGACCCCAGGCTGGACGAGGCTGGAAATCGAACTGGCGGCTCCGTTTCCAGCAAGCATACGCCTGGATCGGCTGCTGGCCGGCGAGTTGAAGATATCACGCTCCCGCCTGCAGGCTCTTCACGATCGGGGCCTCTGTCGAACAGAGCCCGAGCGGGCCGACATCATGCGGCGGCGGATCAAGAATGGCACCCTCGTCACAATCGATCTCGCCACGGAGGCGGAGCGGGAACCATTCTGGAAAGCTCTGGCGACGGACGCTTTCCCGTAACCGCCTCTTCGACACATCGGGAGATGGCTCAACAAAAAGCGCCGCGATCGGATCGCGGCGCTGAATGTGTCTCATCTCTGCATGGGAATGGTCATTCGTCGCGGTAGACCTTTTCGCGACGTTCGTGGCGCTCCTGCGCCTCGATCGACAGCGTCGCGATCGGACGGGCGTCGAGACGCTTGAGACCGATCGGTTCGCCGGTTTCCTCGCAATAGCCGTAGGTGCCGTCTTCGATGCGCTGCAGCGCCGCGTCGATCTTGGAGATCAGTTTTCTCTGCCGATCGCGGGCGCGAAGTTCGATCGCCCTGTCGGTTTCCGACGACGCCCTGTCGGCGAGATCGGGATGGTTTGCGCTTTCCTCGGCCAGATGGTCGAGTGTTTCGCGCGCTTCTCGAAGGATATCGTTTTTCCAGGCGACCAGCTTTGCCCTGAAGTAGGCACGCTGGTTTACGTTCATGAATTCTTCCTCTTCCGAGGGAACGTAATTGCTAAGATCGATCTTCTCACTCAACGCGATTCTCCTGAAGAACATCTCATCTGGGCGGGTGTATATCCCAAGCGCTAGCCGCGATTCAAGCCAAATACGACAGCTAAACAGATTTTTAAATCTGTTACAATTTTTGGCTAAGGGACTATTTTCTCATGATTATTCGCGTTCGCAATTTTCGTCTCGTCTTCAAAACGCCTTGTGGTCGCCCACGTTTTGGGCCGTTGCGGCATGGCTGGCGGTTGACGGCGGATGATCGCAACCGCTACTGAAAAGACCCGCCGATCCCGGATTTACCCATGACCGTACCCCTGCCTCCGCCCAATCGCATCTATCTCCTGCGTCACGCCGAGGCCGCCTGGGCCGAACCCGGACAGCGCGATTTCGACCGCCCGCTCAACGAAAAAGGCTACGGCGATGCCGAGGTTATCGCCAACAAAGCCGCCGCCAAGGGCTACCGTCCCGATCTTCTGATCAGTTCGACGGCGCTTCGCTGCCGCGACACCGCCGACGCCGTCCATCGGGCAATGGGTTTGACACTCGACGTGAGTTACATCGACGCGCTCTACAACGCCACGGTCGATACCTATGTCGAAATCGTCGATGCGCAGGATAATGCCGCCGTCATGCTGGTCGGCCACAACCCGACGATCGAGCAGGCGCTCGAGGCGCTGATCGGCCGCGAGGCCATGGTAAACGCCCTTCCCGCCGGCTTTCCAACGGCAGGTCTTGCCGTTGTCGATTTCGATGCTTCCGCCAGCGGCTGGCGCCTGATCGATTTTCTCGTCGTCTGAAGTCTTTCGCTCCGCTTCTTTTTCGGGCGGTGCAGTCTTCCTATATTGCCGGCAGTCATCAACCGGAATTGCGCCTTGCCGCCACGCCTGACATCCCTCGCCGACGACGCCCGCATCGCGTTTGATAATCTCGCCGACAGGGCAAGCGGCCTCGTCAATCCGACCGTGCGGCTCGGCGTCACCGGCCTCTCCCGCTCCGGTAAGACGGTCTTCATCTCCTCGCTTGTCCACAATCTCCTGCATGGCGGCCGGCTGCCGCTGTTCGAGCCGGTGCAGTCGGGACGCGTTTCGGCCGTGCGGCTGGAGCCTCAGCCCGATGATGCCGTGCCCCGTTTCCAATATGAGGATCATATCCGGGCGCTGGTGAAGGACCGCGTCTGGCCGGATTCCACGCGCGCCATTTCCGAACTGCGCATTACGGTCGATTATCAGAGCGCCAGCGGGTGGAACCGCCTGTTCTCGCCTGGCAGGCTGTCAATCGATATCGTCGATTATCCAGGCGAATGGTTGCTCGACCTGCCGCTGCTCGGCAAGGATTACCGCACGTTCAGCGAGGAAACGATTGCGCTTGCGCAAAACGGCGTGCGCTCCGAACTGTCGCGGGAATGGTTGGCTCTGACACGTGCCGCCGATATAAATGCCGGCGCCGACGAGATGGCAGCCCGCGCGCTTGCCACCGCCTTTGCCGATTACCTCAAGGCCTGCAAGGCCGACGAACGCTCACTCTCCACTTTGCCGCCCGGGCGTCTGCTTCTGCCCGGCGATCTCGACGGCTCGCCGGCACTGACTTTCGCCCCGCTCGTCCTGCCGCCGGGCGCGCGTCCCCATCGCGGCTCGCTCTGGACGATGATGGAGCGGCGTTACGAGGCCTATAAATCCGTGGTCGTCAAACCGTTCTTCCGCGAGCATTTCGCCCGGCTCGACCGGCAGATCGTGCTGGTCGACGCGCTGCAGGCCATGAACCGCGGCCCCGAAGCCGTCCAGGATCTGGAGCGCGCGCTGACCGACGTGCTCGCCTGCTTCCGCCCCGGCACCAACTCGCTGCTCTCGTCGCTGCTGGGGCGCCGTATCGACCGTGTGCTGGTCGCCGCCACCAAGGCCGACCATCTCCATCATGAGAGCCATGATCGGCTCGATGCGCTGACCCGCCGCCTCGTCGATCGCGCCATCGCCCGCATCGGCATGGCCGGAGCCGGAATCGACGTGATGGCGCTCGCTTCCGTGCGCGCCACGCGCGAGGCATCGGTCAAACGCGACGGCCATGAACTGCCTGTCATCGTCGGCACGCCGATGGAGGGTGAAACCATTGCCGGCGAGCGATTCGACGGCCAGAAAAAGACCGCGATCTTCCCCGGAGACCTGCCGCTGGATCCGGAAAGCCTGTTCGACCGCATCGCTTCCGGCGAGACCGCCGATACCCTGCCCGACGTTAACGTCGTCCGATTCCGCCCGCCGCATCTCGAGGAGACCGGCGGCGGCATCAAGCTGTCGGTGCCGCATATCCGCCTTGACCGCGCCATGCAGTTCCTGTTCGGAGACCGTCTCGCATGAGTAAGCCCCCCTCCGATTTGCCGCAACGGCCACCCGCCGCCTTCGCCTATGAGGATGAGGCTGCCGTGCCGCGCGACAATGGTCGGCAACAGCAAGGCCGACGCAGACCGGAAAGCTTCTCGGAAGACATCGTCTTGACGCCTGACGAGGAGGATCCCTTCATCAATCCCGACAGGGATGCGAGCGCAGTGCCGGTGGCGACGCCACGCAAGCGGCGCACCTCCTTCGGCAAGATCGCACTAGGCGCCTTCGGGATCCTGCTATCGCTCGGCATCGGCCTCTGGACCGACCGGCTGATCCGCAATCTCTTCACCCGCGCCGACTGGCTGGGTTATGCAGCTCTTGGCGTGCTGGCGATCGGCATTCTCGCCGTTCTTGCCCTCGTCATCCGCGAGACCGCGGGCATGATGCGCCTTGCCGCTGTTCAAGCGATCAAGGCGGAAGCAGAGGCGGCGATCCTCGAAACACGGCCGGCGAAAGCGCGCGCCGTCGTTGCGCGCCTCACCACGCTTCTTGCGGCCAGCCCCGAGACATCGAAGGGCCGCGCGACGCTGAAGGCGACCGAGGGCGAGGTCATCGACCCCCCGCATCTGATCGCCTTGGCCGAACGCGAACTCCTGGCCCCACTCGACCGCAAAGCGCGGGCGCTCATCGTCAACGCCTCCAAGCGCGTCTCGATCGTTACCGCCGTCAGCCCGCGCGCGATCGTCGATCTGCTTTATGTGCTCTACGAGTCCGTGCGCCTCATCCGCGCCATGGCCGAGCTTTACGGAGGCCGCCCCGGCACGCTCGGCATGTGCCGCCTCCTGCGTGACGTGCTGGCCCATCTCGCCGTCACCGGCTCGATCGCTGTCGGCGACAGTCTCGTCCAGCAGGTGCTCGGCCATGGGCTGGCCTCGAAGCTATCGGCTCGACTCGGCGAAGGCGTGATCAACGGCCTGATGACCGCTCGCATCGGAATCGCGGCGATGGATCTCTGTCGCCCGCTTGCCTTTCGTGCGGTGAAGCGACCGGGAATCGGCGATTTTATCGGCGACCTCACGCCTTCAATGTCGCCGCGCGGCAACAATCCTTAAGCGACGAGGCGATTCCGCAGCTCTCACCTTCCCGTAGGTGAAGTTGGCGAAGTTAAGCAGATTCAACACTGTAGCCGCCGGATCCTAAAATCCGCGCGGCACGACAGAAATCCAATCACTCGCATTTCGGCACAATCGAAAGGAAGGATTAACCATTCTTCGGCAAAACTTGGCACCAGTTCGTGAGTGGTGTTTGCCAAGGAAAATCCATGTATTCGCGCCAGTTTCTCTTCTTATGCGGCCTCGCCGCCGCGGCATTGTCTCCTGTCGCAGACGTCGCTCCGGCAGCCACTGCCGCAACCCGCGACAAGGCCTTCTTCGAATCCGTCACCGGCTCCTGGAAGGGCCCGGGCGAGATCGTCGCCGGCAAGTACAAGGGCACGAAATTCACCTGCAACCTGACCGGTGAACCCACCGGCGACAGCACTGCCGGCATCAAGCTCGATGGAACCTGCCGCGTCGGCGTCTTCAAGCAGCCGATGAGCGCCGTCATCTCGCAGTCGGGCTCCACCTACAAGGGCAAGTTCCTCGACGGCGCCGCCGGCAAGGGTCTTGACGTCGTCTCCGGCGCCGTCACCGAGGATACGGTCGTGGTCGGCATTAACCGCGCCAAGCTGAATGGCGCGATGATCGCCCGCGTGCGTGACGACAAGACGATGAACGTTACCGTGTCGGTCAAGGTCGAAAGCCAGATGATCCCGGTTATCGGCCTGACATTGACTCGTCAGGTCGACGAAATGGCCGTCGGCTCCATCCAGTAGACCGACTGGATTACGGGTTTTCCTGAAGCGGCGGGTTTCCCGCCGTTCGCGTTTCAGAGCCTCAGGCGCTGCGCCACCAGTCGCCGCTATCATCGGCGACCTCGATGCCGGCCACATCGGCCTCCTGCAGCCACTCACTGACTGTCCTGCCCTTGACGAGAAGGCCTGGGGCGATATCGGCAAGCGGCATCAGGACGAAACCGCGGTCGGTCATACGGGGATGCGGCAGCTCCAGCCGCGGCGCCTGCTGGACGACATTGCCATAGGTCAGCACGTCGATATCGAGCGTGCGCGGTCCCCAGCGCTCGATACGCTCGCGTTTCATCTCACGCTCTATCGAAAGACAGACATCGAGCAACGCCTCCGGAGGGAGCCGGGTTTCGACGGCTGCGCAGGCGTTGAAGAAGAACGATTGGTCCGTTTTGCCCCAAGGCGGCGTGCGATAGAGCCGCGATACGGCGGTGACACGACAGTCGTCGCGCCCGTCCAGCCTCTGCAGCGCCGCGGCCATCGCCTTTACCGGATCGCCGATATTGCCGCCGAGGCCGAGTGTGGCCGATTGTGATTCAGCCTCAGGCAAAATGTTCAACACTCACCTGCACGAAATCGAGCACGCCTGGCACTGGCGCATTCGGCTTGCGCACCGTGATCTTCGCCCGGCGCACCTGCGGGAATGTCTGACAGAGGCCCTTGGCGATATCGAGCGCCAGGGCTTCGATGAGGTAGCGTCGCTTGCCAGTGACGATCTCCTCGATCACCGTGAAGGCAATGCCGTAATTGACGGTGTCGTTGATCGAATCGCTTTCCAGCGCTTCGCCGGCAACCACATCGAGCTCGGCGTCGACGAAGAAGCGCTGGCCGAGGAATTCCTCCTCGTCATGCACGCCGTGGCGCGCGAAGAAGGCGCAGTTCTGCAGCGTGATCGTGTAGGTGGTCATGTCGGCCGCTTCCTCTCGAATTCCTGGCGCGCATTGAGCATAGCATCGGCGACAGCAAGCGCATCCCTGTTGATTGCGACATTGTGCACCCGGAAAACCGCAGCCCCCTGAAGCCTGAGCAGCGCGCTTGATGCGGCTGTCGCCACATCCCTCTCCAGCGCCTCGCGCCCCGTCACCGCGCCAAGGAAGCGCTTGCGTGACGTGCCGGCAAGCAGCGGCAGGCCGAAGCGCGACAGTTCGGAAAACCGCGCCATCAGCTCCAGGTTCTCCTCAGCCATCTCCTTGGCGAAGCCGAAACCCGGATCGAGCACGATCTGGTCGATGTTGACTCCGGCCGCGGCGGCGATCGCCAGCGACCGTTCGAGGAAATGCGCCTGGTCCGCGATCACATCGGCAAGTTTAACCCTGTCACGGCCGGTATGCATGATGCAGAGCCCCGCGCCGCTGGCCGCGGCCACATCCGCAATACCTGCATCTTTCTGCAGTCCGAAGACGTCGTTGACGATATGGGCGCCGGCGCCGACGGCAAGCCGCGCCGTCTCGGCACGATAGGTATCGATCGAGATCAGCGCCTCGGTGCGACCGCGCAGCGCCTCGATGACGGGCAACACCCGCGCCTGCTCTTCCGAAGGGCTGACCGACAACGCACCAGGCCGGGTCGATTCGCCACCGATGTCAATGATCGCAGCACCATCGCTGACCGCCTGCAATGCATGTTCGACGGCGGCATCGACGGTTTCAAAACGTCCGCCGTCGGAGAAGGAGTCCGGCGTAACATTGATGATCGCCATGATCGCCGAACGACCGCCGAGTTCGATTTCCCGGCCATGGCCGACACGCCAGAAACTGCCTTCGAGCCCTGTCACCAGACTTGTCCTATTGATGACGAAAAAAGCCGCCATCCGATATTGCGCTTACGGTGGCTATGCCCCAAGCTCCTGCCGATTTCAACATGGGTTGCGTTCAGAATGCCGCTTGCAATGCGTTATATGTGCCTTCCTGTCGCCTTTTCCATTGCTCTTTCCGTCAGCAGTCCAGCGGCAGCCGAAGTGATCGCATCGAAAAGTTATTCCTATTTCGACATCCGCGGCAAAACCGCCGATGAGCTCGACCGGGAGCTCAGCCGGCGCGGCCCGACGGCGAGCGGTTCGTCGGCACGCCATCCCGGCGCCACCAAGATACGCTTCGGCGGCGAGGCCACCTATATCCAGGATAATGGCCGATGCCGCGTCGGCAATGTCAAGGTCACCGTTCACACCCAGGTCATACTGCCGCGCTGGAACAGCCGCAGAGGCGCCAGCAAGGAGCTGTCGATGATATGGGACGCACTGTCGAGCGACATCAAGCGCCATGAGGAGCGTCATGCCGAAATCGCCAGAGACCAGGCCCGCGCCATGGAGCGCGCCATCCGCGCATTGCCGCAGCAGCGCAACTGCGAGGCCATGCAGGAGCTCGTCTCCAACGAATCAACTCGCGGCATAGAGGAGCACGATCGGCTGCAGGCGCGATTCGACCGGGTTGAGGCGGTCAACTTCCAGAAGCGCATGCTGAGATTGCTGAAAAATCGAATCAATGGTCGAGCCGGCGGAAATTAAGGCCTTTTCGAGCTGGTGACGAGCGGAAAAACTTAGCTGCGCAACGAAACTTGTGCGAAACTTACCCCTTCCCCAGCGTTTTAATGGTCATTTTTCATTCTGGCAGACTCAACCGGAACGCGTTAATATGAACACATTCGAAAGTTCAGGTACGGCATCTGGACTTTCCTCGTTGGGTTCTCCTGGCGCGTTCCGAAGCCGCGGATGTTCCTCCCTCATCCGTTGGTAATGCGCCCGCCTCGCCTCGCTCGCACCAGCGCGCGAGGCGTCTTTTTTGTGGTGATGATGTCGGATATTCGCCTCCGAAAATCGATTCCGATTTTCGGGCCGATGCGCTGGCGCGAAACGCAGAGCGCCTCAGGCCTGGCGTTCGGGCACGTGCACGACGAGCCCGTCATAAGCGGCCTTCATCCGGATCTGACAGGAGAGCCGCGAGGTCGGGCGCACGTCGAAGGCGAAGTCGAGCATATCCTCTTCCATCGCTTCCGGCTGGCCGACCTTTTCCGTCCATTCCTCGTCGACATAGACGTGACAGGTGGCGCAGGCGCAGGCGCCGCCGCATTCGGCCTCGATGCCGGGCACCGAATTGCGCACGGCATTCTCCATCACGGTGGAGCCTTGGTCGACGTCGAGGTCGAAGCGCGTGCCGTCGAAGGCGACGATGGTAAGTTTGGGCATCAGGACTATTTCCGGTCTTCAAATGGGTGGGCGGAGTTTCTTCCGACAATTCGACGCGTCAGTCAACATTCGGAAATCCGCCCTAACCTCGCAGATCCGGCCCTCGCCCGCCGTCTTCAAAGCGTCATCTGGGGCGTCGCAAAAAGACCCGTGGTTCCGCAATGAAACAACGGGCCTCGTTCGATCAACGAAAGAAAAGTTGGAGGTCAGCCGCGGCAGAGCTTGAGAATGAAATTCTCGGCATCGAGAACGGCAGCGCCGAGCGCCGCCATCGCGCTGGCATCGCCGCCGGTCTCCTCGACGACTTCAGCCGTCTGCGACACGTGGAATGCGCCGACCGAACTCGCCGCACCTTTCAGCCGATGCGCGGCCGCGCCGACACGCACGGTCTCACCGCTCGCCATATCCTGGAGGCACGCCCGCGCCTGGCGCGCAAACATCTGAAGGACTTCGATTTCCAGAGACTTGTCGCCCATCGTCTGCTTTGCGAGATGGACGAGATCGATCGGCCGGACCTTCGAGGGGCACGGCCCCTTTGCATTATCAGGCGCCTCGAATACGATCTTCAATGCTGCCAGCTGGGCCGCCATTTGCCATTTCTCCCGTCTCAGGTCGTCCGCACTTGCTACAGTTCTGCGTCGGGAGGGTGGCCATCGCGTTAAATTCCGGCACATCGGGCGCGAAAATCTCACCATATGGTTAACATCCGTTAAATATCACTAAATTATTGGTTTTTAAGCAGGGCCTCGGATTCAAAGGTGTTAACAACGGGTTAACGAGCCATGAATCTCAAGCCTTCATTAATTGTGTGCAGAGCCCAGATGTGTCACTACGATACTGGTGGAGCGGGTTTATGGCACGCGCCTTTGCCGAGTGAGTGGATAATGGTAGTGTTTTGATACCTTCCGTTTGAAAAAGCGGCTATCTACTCTGAAATGACATGCTTATCCGTCCGCGGTTGGGATGGAGGGCCGCAACGGCAAAGTTGTTCCCGGGCAGGCGGAAGCCGGGGGTGCGCTGCCGGGCCGGCCGACAGTAACGAGGCGTAACCGAATGGCGAATAACAAATATAATGAGTCGATCGAGGACAAGGCGTTCAAGGCATTGGACGAGGCGCTCCAGATCGACTTTGGCAAGGACAATGTGCCGTCTCGCCACGGCGACGCGCCCCAGGCGCCGGAGGGTAATGTGTCTGATCCATCGAATGCGCGCAATCAGCAGGCCCAGGAAGAAGCGCGGCGCCGCAGCCGCCGCGGCGCCGGGGCCGAGCAGGCTTCCAGGGCTTCGGCCTTCGCGCCCGCCAATGATGCCAGCCGCAATACGCCCGCCTCGATCCTGAAATCCTTCGACGGCGCTTCCAGCCGCTCGGCCATGCGCACCGCTACCCTGTTTTCCGTGCTTTGGGTCATGGCGGGCCTCGGCCTGATGTCGCTGCTTTATGCGCCGCAGATCTGGCAGATCCGCTCGATCGCCGATCTCGTCGCCCTGCCCGGCGTCATTGCCGGCCTGGTCGGCATCATCATTCCGGTGATGTTGTTCTATGCTTTCGCCATCATGATCTCCCGCGCCCAGGACATGCGCAACGCCGCCCGCTCCATGGCAGAGGTGGCATTGCGCCTGGCGGAGCCGGAAACAATCGCCTCCGAACGCATCATGACCGTTGGCCAGGCGGTGCGCCGCGAGGTCTCGGCCATGAACGAAGGCATCGAGCGCACCATCGCGCGCGCTTCCGAGCTGGAAACGCTGGTCCATTCCGAAGTCAACGCGCTGGAACGCTCCTATGCGGACAACGAGCTGCGCGTGCGCGGTCTTGTCCATGAACTCGGCTCGGAGCGGGAGGCGATCGTCAATCATGCCGACCGCATCCGCACCTCGATCGGCAGCGTCCACGACCAGCTGAAGGAAGAACTGTCGCTGGCGACCGAAGAGATCGCCGTGCGGCTCGCCACATCGGGTGAAGCCTTTGCCTCGCTGATCGACACGCGCGCAGCGACGATCCTGGAAAAATCGGACAGCGCCCTGCAGTCGATGGGCAGCCTGCTTGCCGCCAAGACCGACAGCCTCCTCCAGACACTGAACGCCTCCGGTTTTGCGCTCGCCACCGAATTCGATAACCGCCTCGAGGCGCTCTCCGTCAACCTCAACGAACACGGCGAAAGACTGCTCAGCCAGTTCGAGACGCGCGCCTCGACCATGGACAGCAGCACCGAGAAGCTGAACGCGGCGCTGAACGAGCGCACGCATCAGCTGAACGAGATCCTGATCGCCCGCACCCGCGAGATCAACGAGAGCCTGACATCGGGCGAACGCACCATCGGCGGGACGCTGGACGACGTGCTGTCCAAGCTGAACAGCGCGCTCGATGAGAAGGGCGCAAGCTTCCGCCAGAGCCTGCAGAGCACCGCCGACGACGCCGTCATGGATCTCGACCTGCGCTCGGGCTTCTTGGAAGAACGCCTGCAGACGACCGTTGCCCAGCTGTCGACCGCCTTCGACGAGCGTGTCGCCGAATTCACCAGCGCTTTCGACAAGCGCACCGGCTCGCTCGACACCAAGCTGATGGAGAGCCTTGCCCGCATCAACGAAACCCTGACCGGCGGTTCGGATTCGATCGAGGGCATTTTGACTTCCAGCATCGACCGGCTCGGCTCCTCGATGACCGACCAGTCGCTGGCGCTCGCGACTGCGCTCGCAACCGGTCATGAAGTGCTGGAGAGCACGCTCAACAGCCGCACGGAAGAAATCACCACCGCACTCACCAGCCGCACCGGCGAGCTGACCTCGGCGCTGCAGAGCGCCACGTCGGACATCGCGCTGGCGCTTGCATCAGGCACCTCCGATCTGCAGAACAATCTTCAGGCCCGCTCGGCCGAATTCCGCGATACGCTGCGCACAACCACTACCGATTTGACCGCCGCCGTTGCCGCCGGCACCGAGCAGGTCACGACGGCCTTCGGCGGCCGCGCAGAGGAACTCACCAGCGTATTGACAGCGCGCGCAGCAGAAATCCGGGACGCGGTTGGCACAGCCCATGAGCGTATTGACAGCGTCATGTCGGAGCGCGGCGGAGCGCTGATCGACGCGCTAACCACCCATCACGGCCGCTTCGAGGAAGCGCTGACGACCCGCTCCGACGCTATCATCAACGCCGTTTCCGGCACCCATGACCGTCTTGCGGAAACGCTTGACGAAAAGGCGATGGCACTTGCCATTTCCCTGAACGAGAGCCAGGCCCGCATCGAGGATACGCTCGAAACCCGCTCCGAGGCGCTGCTCACCGCCGTTTCCGGCACCCATGACCGCCTCTCCGAAACCCTTGATGAAAAGGCGATGGCGCTCGCCATCTCCTTGAACGAAAGCCAGAGCCGCATCGAAGACACGCTGGAGACCCGTTCCGCGGCTTTCCTCAACGCCGTCTCAGGCACGCATGATCGGCTATCGGAAACGCTGGATACCAAGGCAGCAGCCCTGACGGCTTCGCTCGACGAGCGCCATGCCCGCATCGAAGACGCGCTTGGAACCCGCGCCGAAGCATTGTTGAACAGTGTGTCCGGCACGAGCGACCGGCTTGCCGAAACCCTTGATGAAAAGGCGATGGCGCTTGCCATTTCCTTGAACGAGAGCCAGACCCGCATCGAGCAAACGCTCGCAACCGGTTCGGCGGGCCTGCTGAACGCCGTTTCCGGCACTCATGACCTGTTTGCCGAGACGCTGGAAGGTAAGGCGGCAGCTTTTGCCAACTCGCTGAGCGAGACCCAGTCACGCATCGAAAATACGCTCCAAAGCCGCTCCGCGGCCCTGCTGGATGCTGTATCCGGCACTCATGACCGCCTCGCCGAGACGCTCGACGAAAAGGCGATGGCGCTTGCCATGTCACTGACCGAAGGCCAGGCCCGCATCGAGGACACGCTGCAGACCCGGTCGGCAGCGCTGCTGAATGCAGTCTCCGGCACCCATGATCGCCTGTCGGAAACGCTGGACGAGAAAGCGATGGCGCTCGCAATCTCGCTCAATGAGAATCAGACGCGGATCGAAGACACGCTGGCAGCCCGCTCCGAAGCTTTCCTCAAGGCCGTCTCCGGTACGCATGAGCGCATCGCCGAAACCCTTGACGAGAAGGCATCGGCACTGACCGCCTCCTTGAACGAAGGCCAGAGCCGCCTGCAGGACACGCTGGAGAGCCGCTCGGAATCCTTCCTCAATGCGGTTTCCACCACCCATGACCGCCTGTCCGAGACGCTCGACGATCGGGCGATGGCCCTTGCCATATCGCTGAACGAGAGCCAGAGCCGTCTCGAGGAGACGCTGACATCAGGCGCCGATGCGATCACCAATGCGGTCTCCGGCACACATGAACGCCTGAATGGCGTGCTCGACCAGAAGGCCAGCGCGTTGGCCGCCTCGCTGAACGAAGGGCAGGTCCGCCTCGAGGAAGCCCTGGGACATCGCGCAGCCGCGCTTGTCGGTGCCGTAACGGCAAGCCATGACCGGCTCACCGATAGGCTCGACGAAAAGACCATGGCGCTCGCCATTTCGCTCGATGACAACCAGAGCCGATTCGACAGCGCCCTCGAAGCCCGCAGCAATGCGATCATGGAGGCCGTCACCAGTGCCGAGGCCCGTGTTGCCGGCGCCTTTGCCGACAAGACGGATGCCATCCACAACGCCTATGCCGACAATCAGCGGCGGCTTGAATCGGCGCTCTCCGAGCACAGCGCGGCTCTTTCGGGCATTCTCGATGCGGGCGGCGCCCGCTTTGAGGATCTCGTCGGCGGCTTGACCGGCCGCATCGAGGGCCGCCTCAGCGACGCCCATGCGCGGCTTGGGGGTCTGGCCGAGGAGGCCGCGGCACGCATCGAAGGCGGGCTTGCTTCCGCCCATGAGCGGATCCGCACGACGCTCGAGGACCGCGGCAATGCCATCGAGCTGTCGCTGAGCCAGGCGCATGCGCAGATCAGCGATACACTCACCGAACAGGCGACCAACATCGGCACTTCGGTGGCGACGAGCGTCAGCATGCTCGAAATGTCGCTGGAAGACCGAGAAGCCTCGATCCGCCAGGCGATCGATGCCGGCGCCCAGACGCTGGAAGATCGCATGCGCGCCGGCGCCGGCCAGATCGCCGGCCGCTTCCAGGAGGCGGCGAACACGATCTCGAGCTCCGCACAGAACCTCTCCACCCATCTCGACCAGTCGGTCGAGAACCTTGCTGGACGCCTTGAAGAAACCGGTTCTCGCATGGAATCCGGCCTTACAGCGATCGAGACCCGCATCCGCGACGGCGTCGGCGGCGTTGCCGAAAAGATCGAAGCCGCCAGCAGCCACCTCTCCGGCGTGCTTGCCAACGGCATTTCCCGACTTGGCGCACTCGGTGACGACGCCACTCAACGCATCTCGACGACGCTCGAAGGCAGCGCCGCCAATCTTACGCAGGCAATCGACAGCCGCACGGCCAGTCTGGCCGAGACGCTGGACAGCCGCACGACCACACTTGCAGGCGCCATCGAGGGCCGCACGGCAAGTCTCGGCGAAACCCTTGACCGCGGCAACGAACGCATCGAGGAACGCCTGTCCACCATGGATCGCGCCTTGACCGTCGGCCTCGAAGCCGTCAACCGCACCATCGAGGGCAAGGCCGCCGGCCTCGCCTCGACGTTGCGCAGCGCGGTGGCCGAAGCAGCCCAGGGAATGGAAGGCGAAGCAACGAGAACGACGGAACTGCTTGGCAAGACCGGCCAGCAGTTCGCCGAGGATCTCAATGCGAAAAGCGACGAATTCACCCGCACCATGGATGAGCGCTCGTCGCAGATCGTCACGCGGGTTGCCGAAGCGCAGAACCGCCTGGCAACTCAGGCCGCTGCCGTCGCCCAGACCTTCTCGGAAGCCGGCAATGCAATCGTCAACAAGGTCGCCGAGGCCGAGACGGTTGTCGGCACCCAGGTCAATGCCATTTCCAAGGCCCTGTCGGATGCCGGCCAGTCGCTCGAGGCACGCGGCAATGCCATCCGCACGACCCTGTCCGGGGCCGGCAGCGAGATTTCCGCCACCATGGCGGATGTCGAGCGGGCGCTCGAAGCCCGCAGCAGCGCCATCCGCTCCAATCTCGAGGAGCGCGTCCGCGAGATCGATACTTCCCTCTCCGACGTCGACCGGGCGCTCGAAGCGCGTGGCAACTCGATCCGCTCGACGCTTGAGGAACGCACCCGCGACCTCAACTCGATGCTATCAGGCCGCTCTGTCGAATTGACCCGCATTCTCGACGAAACCGCCCGCCCGATCATCGATCGCTACACCGATGCCGGCGAGCAGGCCGCTGCCCGCATTACCGCCGCAGCCAATCTCAGCGCCGACCGCCTGCGCGCCGAGAACGAAGCGCTCGCCAGCGCCGTTGCCGCCCGCACCGAGAATGTCGCCAACGCCGTCAGCGCCATCGAGAACAGTCTGGTCGGCAACGTCAACGGCCTGGTTCAGCGCATGTCGGAAAGCAGCGCGGCGATGGCGATGATGATGAACCGCGCCGCCGAACAGTTGACGAGCGTCGACGGGCGTCTCGGCGAAACCACGACCCGCTTTGCCGACTCCGCCACCAAGGCTGCCGAAATGGTCAATGCCTCGACCAGGCTTCTCGAAGGCAAGGTCGACCGCCTATCCGACATATCTGGCCAGACGCTGGCCCAAGTCGGCAGCATCATCGGCCGCTTCGACGAACACTCCAAGGTTCTGACTCAGGCCTCACAGCTTCTGGGTGCTGCCCAATCCAACCTCGCCTCGACGCTCGAGGAGCGTGAAGGTGCGCTGCAGGCCCTCTCCGTCAGCCTGGTCCAGCGCTCCGACGAGATCGAAAAGACCATGCGCGGCCTCGGCGGCATGATTGAAACCGTGTTTGAGCGGGCCGAGCAGCGCTCCAACCAGGTCACCGGCAATCTGCGCCAGGGCGTGCAGTCGTCCTTCGCCGATATCGGCCGCGTTCTGACGGAAACCGAGAAGCGCGCACAGGAGGCCGCCGAGACGATGCGCGAGGCGATCACCCGCGCCGGCGACGAGGCCAACACGACGATCGACAGCACCTTCGCCAATGTCGAGCGCCGTTCCGGTGATCTCTCCAACCGTATTCGCGGCGGCCTCACCGCCTCGCTGTCGGAAGTCGAGCGCATGCTCGGCGAAGCCGGCCGCGCCTCCGACGGTGCCGCCCAGCACATGCGGGAATCGCTGCGCGAGGCGATCGAGGATGCCGTCGGCCGCTTCTCCGGCGCCACCGAGGACATCCGCCGCTCCGCTGCCGACATCCGCAACGAGCTCGACGCCACCCGCGCCGAACTGAAGCGCGGCGCCTTCGACCTGCCCGAGGAAGCCAAGGAAAGCGCCTCGGCCATGCGCCGCGCCGTCGCCGAACAGATCAAGGCCCTGCAGGATATCTCGCAGCTTGTCGGCCGCTCCAGCCAGCAGCTGGAAATCTCCGAGCCTGCCGCCCGCTCGCTTGCCCAGGCGCAGCCGGCTCCGCGCCCGACTCCGCCGGTCGCAGCTCAGCCGCCGCAGCCGTCAGCGCCTGCGCCGATCGAAGCGGCGGGTCTGCGCGGTACGATTGCGCCGTCCGCTCCGGCCGCCGCTCCTCAGCGGGCCGCTCAGCAGCCAGCTCCCACTCGCCAGGAATTGGGCCGCCAGGAACCGGCCCGGGAAAGTGGCGGCTGGATCAGCGATCTTCTGCGGGGCGCATCCCGTGAAGAGGCCGCGGACCAAGCGCCGACCCGTGCTCCCGCCCGCCCGGCGGAAACCGCCGCACCGGCCGCACGCAGCAACGACAGCCGCAATCCGCGCCATGTCGTGGAATCGCTGAATTCGCTCTCCGTCGATATCGCCCGGGCCATCGATCACGATGCGTCGGTCGATCTCTGGCGCCGCTACCAGCGCGGTGAGCGCGACGTCTTCACCCGCCGCCTCTACACGCTGAAGGGCCAGCAGACCTTCGACGAGATCAAGCGCAAATACGACCGCGAACCGGAATTCCGCACCGCTGTCGACCGCTATATCGGCGATTTCGAAAAGCTGCTCGCCGACGTCGCCCGAACCGACCCGAACCAGACAGTCACACAGTCCTATCTGACCTCGGATACGGGGAAGGTTTACACCATGCTCGCCCATGCAGCGGGCAGGCTGAGATAGAGTCTGGCCGATATCGTGGAGCTGAAGCCGCCTGAACATGTGTCAGGCGGCTTTCACTGATGA
The DNA here is from genome assembly GCF_019685435.1 of Rhizobium sp. NLR10b. NCBI lineage: Bacteria > Pseudomonadati > Pseudomonadota > Alphaproteobacteria > Hyphomicrobiales > Rhizobiaceae > Rhizobium > Rhizobium sp. NLR10b. Next base: position 122,692 of record NZ_JABDWV010000012.1, read on the forward strand.
CGGGGGTATGCTCTGCTCCCCAGCCCGGAACCGCGAACGAAATGACCAAGGCCCTTTTGATTATCGACGTGCAGAATGCAATTCTCTCGGGAAAGGCCATGCCGGACCGCCAACCACAGGTCGATTCCGCACTTGATGAGACCGTTGCTCGACTGGCATTGCTCAAGGAAAAGGCGCGACAGGCGGGCGTGCCGATCGTGCTGGTGCAACATGATGGCGATAGCGGCCATCGATTGGCCGTAGACACGCCAGGATGGGCGCTGCGCCGCGAAATTGCACCGCAAACAGGTGAGGTCGTCGTGCGCAAGACGAGCGCCGACTCCTTCTTCGGGACCGATCTTGCCGACCGCTTGCAAGAACGTTCGATTACCCACCTCGTTGTCGGCGGCTGCATGTCGCAATTCTGCGTCGACACGACCGTCAGGCGTGCCGTTTCGCTCGGTTATGACGTGACCTTGGTTGCCGACGGCCACACAACCGGCGACACGGCGACCTTCAGTTTCTCCGAGATTGTCGCCCACCACAACGAAACGCTTGATGGTTTCGATGCGGGTGACGCGACGGTGGAGGTCCGCCCCGCCGTCGACATTGCCTTTTCGTAAAGGCTCTGGCAACAACGCCTGACATCAAATCGGAAGCAGGTAATCGGTCCGATCAGCGCCTGGTCGATCTCCTGGCGCCTCCTGCAGCCGTTTCGACCATGATCGCCCCCCCACGCCTGCAGCAATTCGAAGTGCAGCGGAAAATTCGTGTGAAAGGCGCGCTTCATGCTCATGACGAATTTAGACGTGCCATGCGCGCGATTGTCAAAACCGCAGGGCCCGGGACAAAAGGTATCATCTGTGGATGGGCCTTTTTTATTTGCCCGCCTTCCTTCATTCCGTCACAAACTTTTTCGATCCGCTTGCGTTTAAAGCCAACGGCTCCTCGGCCGTGCAACGAAAGAGACAGCAATACCGATGACCACGACGACATCCCGGCTCCTTGCCATCGCGCTCTCCTCCACCCTGCTGATGGGCGCTTTCATTCCGGCAGAAGCCGGTCAGGCAAGCTTCGTCATCGATGCGCAGTCTGGCAAGGTTCTTGAAGCTTCCAACCAGGACGATCTCAACTATCCCGCGTCGCTGACCAAGATGATGACGCTCTATCTCGCATTCGAGGCGCTGCATGATGGACGCCTCACCTGGGATCAGAAGCTCACCATGTCGGAAAACGCCGAGAGCAAGGAACCCTTCAAGCTTGCCGTCGGCGCTGGCCGCAAGGTGACGCTGCGTGAAGCGGTCGAAAGCATCGTCGTGCTGTCTGCCAACGATTCCGCCGTGGCAATCGCTGAACAGCTCGGCGACTCCGAACAGGCTTTCGCCAGAGCGATGACCGACAAGGCGCGCCAGCTGGGGATGCAGGACACGGTCTTCAAGAACCCATCGGGCCTTCCCGATCCGGAGCAGGTTACCACGGCGCGTGACATGGCCACGCTCGGCCTTTCGCTGATGCGGGACTTCCCCGAGGAATTCAAGCTCTTCTCGATGCGCGGCTTTCAGTTCCGAGGCATGAAACTGCGCGGCCACAACAATCTGATGTATCGCTATGACGGTGTCGACGGCATCAAGACAGGCTATACCGATGCATCGGGCTACAATGTCGTGACCTCGGCGTTGAAGGATGGCCGCCGCGTCGTCGGCGTCGTCATGGGTGAAAAGACTGCAAGCCTGCGCGACGACAAAATGGCGAGCCTCCTCGACAGCACCCTGCCCTCATCACCAACCGCCACCGCCTCCACCACCCCAGGCAGCCAGCCTGCAGCGACGATGACCGACGCGCAACCGACGAAATAACCGGCAAGCCAAGCTGAAAGGGCGCGGCGCACTTTCGCTACCGGAAAGCCACCTCCAGGTTTTGCCGGTCTTGCGCAATTACCCGGCAATTGGTTTCAAAACCTTCGCCCTTGATGGCAAGAATGAATTCCAAAGGAATGCCCGCTGTACTGGAGACCGAAATGCCGGCGCTCTCCACGCCGATCGATTTCACCGTGCAGTCGATGGTCGAGCGCCGGTCGTTGAACAGGATCGCACCTGCCTTCAGCACGCGCCGCCGCGCGCCGATGGCGTGGTCGGCGTGAATGGAACTCGATGAGACGCAGCGGTTGCGCCCACTCTGCTTTGCCTGATACATCGCCGCATCCGCCTGAGCGAGCAGCGTTTCGATGTCTTTGCTGACGATCGAAAGCGCCGACGTTCCGAGGCTTGCCGTGACGTTCAGAGAGCCGTGATGGCCGAAAATGACCTGCGAGGCGATGGCGGCCCTGAGTTTTTCGGCGACGGCCGCCGCTCCTTCCCGATCGACATGCGGCAGAACGACGGCGAATTCCTCGCCCCCGATACGGCCAAACAAATCACCGGCGCGAAGCGTCGACCTGCAGATCGATGCGACCGCCTTGAGAACCGCGTCTCCTGTGGCATGCCCGTGCCCATCGTTCACCTGCTTGAAGTGATCGATATCGAAAACGATGCATGACAGGTCGTGCTGACGCCGCAGCGCGAGCGAAATCAGCTGATCGGCTTCCTGCTTGAATGCACGCCGCGTCATCGCCTCGGTCAGACTGTCGGTGGCGGCAGACTGCACGAGCTCGATGCGGTCCATCGCCGCTCCCGCCAATTCCTCGAGAAGACCGAGGTCCTTGCTGCCGAATGATCTCGGCCGGCGATCGATGGCGCACACGGTTCCGATCATGTGGCCAGCCTTCGTTCTAAGCGGAACGCCGGCATAAAAGCGGATATGGTCCTCGCCCGTGACCGCTGGATGCCTTGCAAAGCGGAGATCCTTGCTGGCATCCGGAACGATAACGGGCTCATCACAGTCGACTACGCAGCGGCAGAACGTGTCTTCCAGCGACACCTCGTCGGCCGACATGCCGGAACAGGCCTTGTACCATTGCCGGTGCGCATCGATCAGCGACACGATGCCGATGTCGACGGAAAAGATCTGCTTTATCAGGCGGACGATCCGCTCGAATCCCTCGTCCCTCGGCGTGTCGAGCAGATCGAGCTGCTGCAACGCGGCCAGCCGGTCCTTTTCTCGCTGAAGCGCTTCCGATGACGACTTTCCGAATACTCGTGCGACCACCATGCAGCATGCCTCCTGACAGCGCTAACACGAGGCATTCCACAAATTCGTGAAGAAATTTAATACGACGAACGCCTCAACCTCGTGGCGCCCAATTTTTTTGGAACCCGCAACCCTTGATGTTGACGCGGCAGTCGCGAAACGCCCTCTCAGATTGAACGCAGGGTCCAGCTTACGATCTCCGAAACTACCGCCGAAAAGGCGCGGTCGAGACCTTTGACAAAGCCCGTATTGTCGCCGCCCGCCGGGGCCGTGGCGCGGAACACCTTCTGAGCGTGCACCGAGCCATTTCGGTCGTTCAGAATCTTGGCGGAAATTTCCACCACCGCCAGGTTGCCGCTCGAAGCGTCGATCTCGAATGAGCGGATGTCGGTGACGACCTGGTAATCGATTGCAAGCCCCTGGCCCGGCATCCCGACGCCGCCGAGTTTGCCCGAATTCTCGAAGGCCTCGACCAGTTTCGATTGCACCATGCGCGGCAGCTTGTCGCCCCACTGCGCTCGCGACAGATTCTGGATTTCCGAGGACGAGACGCGGATGACGATTTGGTCGCTGTCGAGCGCCCTCAGCGCCGTCGGGGTGGCAATCAGGATCTGGCGGGATTTGGCCGCGGGCCCATCGCCATCGACGGCGCCCGACAGGTCATAGGTGTCGTTCTTGGCAGTGGTACCGCACCCGGAAAGGATCAGCGCCGTCAGCGGCAGCGCGATCGCCGTTCCCCTGATCCAAGAACGGCGCGACAGCAGATGCGATGCGACCATATTAGGCTACCCCTGACTTCCCCTGTTAACGCCGCGTCCGGCCGTCGTACTGCTTGACCGTGTCCCCGCCGAAGATCAGGCGTTGCGGATTGCGGTCGAAGTTGCTGATCGTATCGTTGAGATTGCTCACGGTTCCGCGCATGTCATTGATGAGAGTCTGCACGTCGCGCAAGCCGCCGCTCGAGAATTTCTGTAGATTGTCGGCGATCGGACCGATGCGCGAATTCAGATTGTCCGCGACCTTCTTAAACGATTCGAGCGTCGCGCGCGCCTCGGTAAACAGAGATTGCGTATTGTCGGTGCCGAGCAACGCATCGACCTTGATGAGAATGCCGTCGATACGTGTCGAGGCTGAATTCAGCTTGTTGGCAAGCTGCGACACGTCTTGAATTGTCTGGTCGATATCCTTCTGGCGCAACGAAACCGTGTTGGCGACGTCGCGGATCGAGGCGACTGCCGCACGTGCATCCTTTGTGGCCTGCGAGATATCGTCGACGGAACCCTTGATCTTCGCCGGGTCGATCTGGGCGACGAGCGTGTCGACGCGATCGAGCGTCGCCTGCGCCTGCTTGCCGAAATCGTTGAAGGTGGTGGCCGTCTCGTCGAACTTCTGGATCGCGCCCTTGAGATCGCCCGAGGCGTCGGCGACATTGGCAGTGATCTTCTCGGCATTGGAGACGATATTGTCGATCTTCTGAGCGTCGACCGCCTTGACCAGCGATTCCACAGCCTGGAGCGTCGAATCGAGACGCCCGGAAACCGCCTTCACCGTATTGGAGAGCTCACCGACGCTCTGCAGGAAGGAGTCGATATTGTCGGAATTCTTGGCCAGCGCATCCGAGAAGGTTTCGGCATTCTTGAACGTCTGGGTCAGCGGAGCACGCGAATCTTCGATGAAACCCTGAAGTTCGCCGACCGCGTCATTGGCGCGATCGAGGATCTTGTCCGCGGTCGCCAGAAGATTGGTGACGCTCGACTGGTCGGCCACGATGACGGCGCGTTTGCCGTTTTCGATCGCATGTTTGAGGATACTCTCCTCACCCTTGCGGCCGCCCGACAGTTCGATATAGGCGGCCCCCGTCAGGCCCTGAATTTCAAGGGCGGCCTTGGTGGAGGGGTAGATCGGTGCGTCCGCGCGCACCTGGGTGAAGGCCAGCGAATATTGCGGATCGTCGGCATCGATCGACAGCGTCTGCACCGAGCCCACCTGGATACCATTGAAGCGCACGGGCGAGCCGACGCTGAGCCCGTTCGCCGAGCCGGGAATACGCACGATCAGCTCCGTCATCGGGCCACCGCGGCCATATTCGGCCATCCAGTAGACGAAGCCGAAGGCGGCCGCGATCACCAGCACCGTGAAAAAACCGACAATCGTATAATTGGCTTTGGTTTCCATCTATCCGATCACTTCCCGCCGCTGCCGTTGCCGTGCCGCGCGCCATTGTCCTGCGGCACGATCGACCGTGCCCGTTTACCTTTGAAATAGGCCTGCACCCACGGATCGTCATAGGCCAGCATGTCGTCGATCGTGCCTTCCACCATTACCCGCTTCTTTCCGAGCACGGCAATACGGTCACAAACCGAAAACAGGCTGTCGAGATCGTGCGTCACCATGTAGACGGTCAGTCCGAGACTATCGCGCAGATTGGCGATGAGTTCGTCGAACTCGGCCGCGCCGATCGGATCGAGACCTGAAGTCGGCTCGTCCAGAAAGACGAGCTCGGGATCGAGCGCCAGGGCGCGGGCAAGCGCGGCGCGCTTGATCATGCCGCCCGAAAGCTCGGACGGATATTTGTCGGCGGCGTCGGCCGCAAGCCCCACCATGCGGATCTTCAAGTGCGCCAGCTCATCCATCAGCGAGCGCGGCAGGTCGAGATATTCGCGCATCGGCACCTGGATATTTTCCTTGACGGTCAGCGACGAAAACAAAGCGCCCTGCTGGAAGAGCACGCCGAGCCGCATGTCGAGCGCGTTGCGCTGCGGCTCATTGAGCTCGTCGAAGTCCTGGCCGAGGATCTTGATCGTGCCGGAGCGGCGCGGCAGCAGCCGCAGCACCGTGCGCATCAGCACCGATTTGCCGGTGCCCGACGCGCCGACGAAGCCGAGGATCTCGCCGCGATAGATATCGAGGTTCAGTTTGTCGAGCACCACCTTGGAGCCAAAGGCGACGGTGACGTCGCGCGCCGAAAGCACGACATCCCTGCCCTGTCCTTCGCTTTCTATCGGTTGCTCGTCCACGCTGCCCGCCATGCTAGAAATCGATCGCTGCATAGAACATCGCAAAAAGCCCGTCCATCAGGATGACGACGAAAATCGCCTTCACCACCGAGGCCGTCACATGCTGACCGAGCGACTCCGCACTGCCGCCGACCTTCAGCCCCTCGACGGCGGCGACGATGCCGATGACGAGCGCCATGAACGGCGCCTTGATCATGCCCGACAGCACGGTCGACAGCGTAATAGCCTCGTGCAGCCGCGCCAGGAAATTGGCGAAAGTGATGCCGGAATAGCCCCAGGCGACGACCGCAGCCCCCGCCAGCGACGCGAAGTTCGCCAACACCGTCAGCAGCGGCAATGCAATGGTCAGCGCCACCAGCCGCGGGAAGATCAGCACGCCGATCGGGTTCAGCCCCATCACCTTCAGCGCGTCGATCTCCTCGCGCATCTTCATCGAGCCGATTTCGGCGGTAATCGCGCTGCCGGAACGACCGGCAATCATGATCGAGGTCAGCAGCACGCCGATTTCGCGCAGCTGCAGAATTCCAACCAGATCGACAACGAACACCTCCGCCCCGAAATAACGCAGCTGGAAGGCACCCTGCTGGGCGATGATCGCACCGATCAGAAATGACATCAGCAGAATGATCGGAACGGCACGCACACCCATGTGATCGATCTGGTTGACGATCGAGGCCGGCGAGACGCCGCTGCCGCGGCCGAGCTTCATTTGCGCGCCGCGCACCGCCGAGCCGAGGATATACATCGAGGCGGCGAGATTGTCCCAGATGTCGTAAGTCATCTTGCCGATCGGCGCCAAGATGCGCGCGGCAAGCGAGACCTTCTCCTTCTGTTCCGGCTCCGGTTTGGCTGGCTCCTCCGAAAACATCTCCAGCATTTCGTCGATATGCGGATTGGTGCCGACGAAGCGCACCGTGCGCCCGGCCGCTTCCTCCTCCTTCTTTAGCCGGCAAAGAAGCCAGATACCGGCAGTATCGATGTCCGATACATCAGAAAGGTCCAGCGTCAGATTGCCGATCTTCTCTCGCCGAAGCTTATCGAAGTCGCGCAGCACAAGATGCACATAGGCGCTGCGCCAATTGCCGCTGAGACGAACATGCTGCCCCGAACCATCTGGCCGGTCGTCCACTTGCAGTGAGGCGGCGTTGCGATTCTCGGCGTTCAAGATACTTGTGTCTTTCAAGGCTTACGGCGACATTGCCGACTCGCGAAGCGGATCGCCGCCGGCGCGTCAATATACAGAAGCAACGTCCAATTTCCATGCTCGCAGGATAGCAATAATGCCGCGCACCCTCGATATCCAGATGAATTCCTTTCCGATTGCCGGGACCTTCACCATCTCGCGCGGCGCGAAGACGAAGGCCGAGGTCATTACCTGCACAGTCACGGAAGAAGGCGCGCAAGGGCACGGCGAATGTGTGCCCTACCGCCGCTACGGTGAGACCATGGAGAGCGTCTTCGCCCAGATCGAGGCGGCGCGCCCGCTGATCGAATCCGGCATTTCGCGCGACGATCTCTTGTCGGCGATGCCGCCGGGTGCGGCACGCAACGCGGTTGATTGCGCTCTCTGGGATCTCGAAGCAAAACGGACGGGCCAAACGGTCGCCGCCCGCCTCGGCCTCACATCGCTCAAACCGCTCACGACAGCCTACACCATCTCGCTCGGTGAGCCGGACGTAATGGCCGCGCAGGCGCGCGAACATGCCGGTCGCGCTCTGCTCAAGGTCAAGGTGGGAACCGGCGACGATGAAAGCCGCATCCGCGCCGTCCGCGCGGCGGCACCCGAAGCTGCGATCATTCTCGACGCCAATGAGGGCTGGCCGGAGGCGGTGCTGGAACGTCATCTGCAGATCGCCGCAGAGGCGGGTGTTGCCCTCGTCGAGCAACCGCTGCCAGCGGGCCGCGATGCGCTGCTTGCCGAAATCCGCCGCCCGCTGCTGGTCTGCGCCGACGAGAGTGTGCACCACACCGGCGATCTCGCAAGCCTTGCCGACCGCTATGATGCGATCAATATCAAGCTCGACAAGACAGGCGGCCTCACCGAGGCCTTGGCAATGAAGACCGAAGCCGAGAGACTCGGCATTTCGATCATGATCGGCTGCATGGTCGGCACCTCGCTCGCCATGGCGCCGGCCGTGCTGCTCGCGCAGAATGCCGATTTTGTCGATCTCGACGGCCCGCTGCTGCTTGCCCACGACCGCGAGCCCGGCCTGCGCTACGCCGCTTCCCTGGTCTTTCCGCCGGAAAGCGCCCTCTGGGGCTGAAGATAATAGGCTGAGATGACGATCCCGAGGCCCGTAAGAGCGACGAGCGCCATGACGTAATAACTGACGAGACCGAGCCAAGCGTAGAGATAACCCGAAGCGATGGTCATTAACCCCATCGCCATGCCGACATAAAAGAAATAGGCGCCCTGCGCCGAGGCCTCCTGCGTCTCCTGCACTGTCGCCACGATCCGCCGCTGCACGCCGGTATGCACGAAGGCATAGGTGAAGCCGTGGAAGCATTGCAGCAGAAGGAAGCCGGCAAAGCCGGCATTCATGGGAAACAGGATCCAGCGGCAGACGCTGACGGCGCAGCCGAAGCGGATTAGGGTCCAGGCAGTGAAGCGCCGATTGAGCCGCTTCGACAGAAAGAACACCGTCACCTCCGAGGCAACGCCGGCGCTCCAGAGCAGGCCGACTTGCGTGCCGGAAAAGCCGAGCTGATGCCAATAGATCGAGGAGAAAGCATTGAGCACGGCATGGCTCGACTGCTGGATGGCGACGCCGATCAGAAGCAGCAGCAAATGCGGTTCGCGCAGGCCGCTGCCGGTGGCGGCAGGAAGGTCGATCGGCAGACCGCGCCGCCGGGTCGGCCCGATACGCGGACAGAAGATCGCCATCACTACCGTCATCATGAAGCCGAACACCATGACGATGAGCACCATGCCGCCGCCCCACCGGCTGATCAGCTGACCGCCGACCAGCGTCGAGACGATGAAGGCGATGGAGCCCCACACGCGCATCGACCCATAATCGAGCCCCCAACGCCGCACGCCTGAAATGACGATCGATTCGACCACGGGCACATAGGGCGCAAAGCTGGCGCCCTGCAGCGCGAAGACGATTGTCACCGGCCAGAAGCTGGTCGACCAGTAAAGCGCGATCGCCGTCAGCAGCGACAGGCTCCCCGACCAGAGCAGCACGGTGGCGCGCTCCTTCATGCGGTCGGCGATCATGGCGACGACAGGCGCCACCAAGACTCGAACCACCATCGGTATGGCGAGGATAATGCCGATTTCATGGTCGCTGAAACTATGGGTTTCCAGCCATACCGGGAAGAATGGCAGCACGACGCCATTGACGAGCAGCGGCGCGCAATAAGACAGCGCACTGAGCAGCCGGAAGCGCGGCGGCGCTCCCTCACCCGTGGAATGTTGAGCGGGAATCATCTGTGGACCTGAAGGAAACTGGATGTTTTCCTAACACACCACCCGGGGGGCGACTATTGCGAGAAATAGCAGTCCGGAAACGTTTTAGAAAATAAATATGGCCTGTTACCTCGCGGTAACGGCTAAATTGCCGGCGAGCCGCCGCGACAGCGACGGCCGTAAAATCACGCCGCCTGCGGGGCGAGTTCCGCCTCTTCGGTACTCTCGATGGCGGTAAGCGCCGGTACGGCGGTGGCAAGCGCCCGCCAGGTGATCAGTTCGAAGGTGCCGTCGGCATGTTCGGCAACCGCCGTGCAGCTTTCCACCCAGTCACCCGTGTTGATGTAGCGAATGCCGTCCATATCCTGGATCATGGCGTGGTGGATGTGGCCGCAGATCACGCCGTCGGCGCCGCTCTTGCGGGCCTCTTCGGCGACGACGCGCTCGAACTCGCCGATGAAATTGACCGCGTGCTTGACCTGCAGCTTCGCCCAGGCGGAGAACGACCAATAAGGCATGCCGAGGCGGCGGCGTACGGCCGCGAGCAGGATGTTGATGCGGATCGCCGTATCATAGGCCCAGTCGCCGAGATAGGCGAGCAGGCGGGCGTTGCGGACGACGACATCGAACTCGTCGCCGTGCAGGATCAGGTATCTCTTGCCGTCCGCGCCGTCATACATCATACGCTCGACGACCTCGATGCCGCCGAAATGCATGCCCGGGAAGTCGCGCAGAAATTCGTCGTGATTGCCTGGGATATAAACGACGCGCGTGCCCTTGCGCGCCTTGCGCAACAGCTTCTGGACGACGTCGTTGCAGACCTGCGGCCAGTACCAGCTGCGTTTCAGACGCCAGCCGTCGACGATATCGCCGACGAGCACGATGGTGTCTGCCTCGTGGTAGCGCAGGAAATCGAGCAGGAAATCAGCCTTCGCGGCCTTCGAGCCGAGATGAATATCGGAAATGAAGAGCGTGCGGAAATGTCTGGGTTCCATCATGTTTGTCACGAACAGTGCTCGTGCCCCATCTTTCATCTAGCCCTCCAAAACCAGACTCGTGTTTCAGGAAGATGACAAGCTGGGGAAAAGCCCTGCAGACCGACCCATACCGTCTGGATGGTAAACGCCGATCCCGTCGGTCACGAAGGTCGCAAAACCGAAATCGGAAATCCGATCACCATAATTTCGTGCCGCGAGGTTCTAGATCTTTCCCGCATGCCGAGAATCAAATTAACAGCAGGTGCCGATTTGGCGTATCCTTGGGGGTTGATGATGCATGTCCGCACCGCGACGATAATGATTTCTATTGCAATACTTGCAGGCTGTGCACCGACGCAGCAGGATTATGATGCGACCGTCACGTTGCTGCAAGGCAGCACCAGAGCGAGAAATGAGTTCGTCAAAGTGTGCGCAAAGGATTTCGATGCAAATGCGCGTCGCACCGCCGGGATCGTGACAAACGTCTCTGACAAGGACGCTCCGAGGGTCGCCTGCCAGCGATATCTGGCGGCCGCGATCTCCGGTCGGGCCACGTATCAGGATCTGCTCGACATCAAGGCTCACCGGTTTACGCCAAAGCTCGTCAAGATCTTCCAGGGCCGCTGATAGCGCGGAAGACCCTCCCTCGCTCCTTGATTTTGGAACCGAGTGAACAAGATCGACGGGCCAAGCGGATTGGGGCAAGCGGCGACCAGACGCTCGCCCCCTTTTCCGACCGACGATATTGCCCTGCCAATCGAGCGCGTTCATGATGACGACGATTCCATATCCGATGAAGCGGGGATGGCCGATGCGTCTCTTTCTCGTTCGCCACGGCGAATCCCTCGGCAACATCAACGAACAGGCCTACCGTCAGTTCGGCGATCATAACGTGCCGTTGACCGAGTGGGGCTATCGCCAGGCGGCGGAGGCAGGCGCTGTCATCGCCTCGTACCTGAGAGGGCTGCCGAGCGAGGGATTCCAGAAGCTGCATATCTGGTATTCGCCGTTCCTGCGCACGCGCCAGAGCAAGGATGCGCTGCTCGAAGTGCTGCCGGAAAACTTCGTCGGCGATGTCAGGGAAGATTATCTTCTGCGCGAGCAGGATTTCGGCCTCTTCACCGAAATCTACGATCATGCCGAGCAGAAACAGAAATTCCCCGAGGAATTCGAAAAATGGGCGAGGCTCCGCAACAACAGCGGCAAGTTCTATGCACGGCCGCCGGACGGCGAAAGCCGGGCGGACGTGGCGCAGCGGGTGCGTCTCTTCCTCCAGACCGTCATGCGCGAAGCCGAGACCGGCGACCACAATGTCGCGATCGTCGGCCATGGCGTCACCAACCGCGCGGTCGAAATGAATTTCCTGCACCACTCCGTCGACTGGTTCGAGCGATCCGACAATCCTGGGAATTCCGACGTCACGCTGATCGAGGGAACGCGTTTGCAGGGCTACGACACGATCCTGCTCCACCAGGCCGCCGACCGGCAGCCGGGACAGGAGGACAAACTGCGCGATGCCTATGGCGCTGACGTGAGGATGACGCCGAAGTGCGGTGGGTAAACCGTTCCTGAGTTCGCGCACTCATCCATGTGCACGAGGTTCGGCCAGTCCCAGGCAAATGTGAATTCAAGCAGAGATTGGTGCCATATTCACTTGCGGCACAGAGTTGCAGATGGTTCATTTTCCCGAAATAGCTCGTGAGACATTCTGAAAGCTCTATTTCAACACTGCCATCCGCATGACGGTTCGGAGACGATGAAGGAGAGATGTCGAAATGACGAGGAGATCAAGTCTCGTACTGCAAGAAGTCCGTCGGCTAAACGCAAGGATGATGGCCGCGGCCACAGGCTCGCCGGATGAACGGTATGAACGCATTTTCGACCTTGTACCCCGCGAAGCCTTCCTTGGTCCCGGTCCGTGGCATATCGCCGTCCATCCTTGGAAGAAATCCTACCGGCATCGCTACATTGAAACTCCGAGCGACGATCCGGTGCATGTTAATCAGAACGTGCTGGTCGCACTTGATCGGACGAAGGGCATCAACAACGGCGAGCCCCTGTTGCATGCAGGTTGGCTCGGGAGCGTGAATCCACAGCGCGGCGAAGTGGTGACCCATATCGGAGCAGGCACTGGCTACTACACCGCAATGCTCTCGATGTTGACGCTCCCATACGGCAGCGTGCATGCCTTTGAAATCGATGACAATCTTGCTGAGCGTGCGCGTGAGAACCTCGTTCCCTTCGAAGGGGTTTCGGTTACTCATGGTGACGCTACTGTGCTGACGCTGCCGTCATCCGACGTGATCTACGTGAATGCCGGCGTTGTGGCCCCGCCAGCACATTGGCTCGAATCATTGCGTCCAGGCGGTCGTATGATCTTTCCTTGGCGCCCGAACGAGGATGTTGCCGTCACGATGCTCATCACTCGAGGTCAATCGGAATTCTCGGCGCAGCCATTAATGCCAGCTTGGTTCATTCCCTGCATTGGCGCAAGTGACCCTCGCCAGAGCCTTAGAGTCCCGGATCGCACCGGCGCACGAACCATCCGCTCCGCCTGGCTCACCAGAGATCGCAAACCCGACGAAAGCGCCGCCGCGATCTTCCGCGACGTATGGTTCTCCAACGATTCCGCAGCTCCAACCACAGTTGCCGCGTAATTCGCAATTCCGCGAAAAGCTGCCAGCGCTTGAAGTGCGGCAGCCTAATTTCGCAAACCTGTCGCAAAGGCCTGTCTCCTGCGACAAGAAGCGTTCCAATTGAGGTACAGCGTCGACATTGGTGGCTTGCCAATCACCTGCCTCCATCGGTCCAATACTCGTGCCTGACCAGACCGCTTGAGCCGACGCGCGTCGCGGCCCGTCACGCAGCCCGCACGGCCGCCATCGGCTTCACATTCTGGTTCATCCGGAACAGATTGTTCGGATCGTAGCGCAGCTTGATTTCGGAAAGGCGCGCATAATTGGCCCCGTAAGCCATTTCGACCCGATCGGTCTCGTCCTCCGGCATGAAGTTGATGTAGGCAGTACCCACAGCATGCGGTTTGGTTGCCTCAAAGAGTTCGCGTGCCCAGCCGATGCAGTTTCCGTCCATCTCGGATTCCCGCCAGCGTGCATGGACATTCATGACAAAATGCGAACTGCGCTGTGGAAATGCTGTGGCTTCGGTCGGCACGCGGCCGGCGGCGCCGCCGACATGGCCGATGAATATTTCGCATTCCGGCCCTGGCAACTTCCGCACGGCATTGGTGAGAACCTCGATCGCCGCATCGGAGAGGGAGGCGAAATCCTGGCTCTTCCAGTAGTTACGGGCGCCGGGCGTTAGAAGCGGGTCGAATGCCTGCTGCCAGCCGATGAATGGCATCGGGCCGACGATGTCGGCGATCGGCTTTCCGATCCCACGCAATCTCGCCGCCGCCTTTTCGCCCGCCGCCATGTCCCCGCAATAGCACATGGCGAGCACCACGATTTCCTTGCCGTGCCATTCAGCCGGCAGGAACGGCAGCGGCGGCGCCTGGCGCATCACCACCCAGCAGGTCAGCTCGTCGGGTGCTGTTTCCAGCGCCTCGCGATACTCTCTGAGAACTTTTTCCGCATCGGCGAAGGGATGCACCACCAGTCCGGCGAAAACTTCGGGATGGAGCGGGTTGAGCTGGAATTCGAAGGAGGTCACGACGCCGAAATTGCCGCCGCCGCCGCGCAGGGCCCAGAACAGGTCCGGCCGCTCGGTCTCGCTCGCCTTCACCAGTTCGCCATCGGCCGTCACCACATCCACCGAAATCAGATTGTCGAGGGTTAGCCCGAATTTCCGGGTGAGCCAGCCGAAACCGCCGCCGAGCGTCAGGCCGGCTATGCCGGTCGTGGAATTGATGCCGGTCGGCAGCACCAGCCCGAAAGCCATCGTTTCCTTGTCGACGTCGCCGAGCGTAGCGCCCGGCTCGATCCTGGCGCGGCGCGTCTCGGGATCGACCCGCACTGACTTCATTGGCGACAGGTCGATGACAACACCACCCTCGCAGACGGCATTGCCGGCAATGCCGTGCCCGCCGCCGCGCACCGAAACGAGCAGATTGTTATCGCGCGCAAGACGCACCGCGCGCACGACATCAGCTGCCCCTGCGCAGCGCGCAATCAGCCCCGGCCGGCGATCGATCATCGCATTCCAGATCGCCCGCGCCTCGCCGTAATTCACGTCGTTGCTGGTCAGGAGACTGCCGCGAAAACCGGCGGCAAACGCATCCATGGCCACGTCATTGACCATCGTCTGACCCCGCTGCAGGGTCGTGAGGTTCAAATTGTCCATGATTTCCTCCATGCGACCGGCGCCCCGCACCGTCGCGGCCAGCATCTTGCGCTCGCAGGGGGCGTCAAACAAGTTTTCCAAAAGGATTAGTACTGGCGATGCCGATACTCGGCCGGCCTGCGGCGTCGTGGGACACGCCCGTCTCGCGAAAACTTCTTCCAGCCCTCATTTCCATACTGTCGCCCGTATCCGATTGATGTATGGAGGGAACTCCAGAAAAAGACGTGCACGGAGGCGGCAATGGATCACCAGGATAAATCCAAGACGGACAAGAACCTGCCGGGCGGCGATCTCGACGAGCAGGCGCTCTTCTTCCATCGCTATCCCCGCCCCGGCAAGCTGGAGATCCAGGCGACCAAGCCGCTCGGTAACCAGCGCGATCTCGCGCTCGCCTATTCGCCGGGTGTCGCCGCCCCCTGCCTTGCCATCCGGGACAACCCGGAAATGGCAGCCGAATATACCTCGCGCGCCAATCTCGTCGCCGTGATTTCCAACGGCACCGCCGTGCTCGGACTCGGCAATATCGGGCCGCTGGCTTCGAAGCCGGTCATGGAGGGCAAGGCCGTGCTCTTCAAGAAATTCGCCGGTATCGACGTCTTCGACATCGAGATCGACGCCGCGAGCGTCGAACAGATGGTCTCGACCGTTTCCTCGCTGGAGCCGACCTTCGGCGGCATCAACCTTGAAGACATCAAGGCGCCGGAATGCTTCGAGGTCGAGCGGCGCCTGCGCGAGAAGATGAAAATCCCGGTCTTCCACGACGACCAGCACGGCACCGCGATCATCGTTGCCGCCGCGATCCTGAACGGGCTGGAACTCGCCGGCAAGGCGATCGATAACGTCAAGATCGTCGCCTCGGGCGCGGGTGCGGCCGCCCTTGCTTGCCTCAATCTGCTGGTGACGCTCGGCGCCAAGCGCGAAAATATCTGGGTCCACGATATCGAAGGCCTCGTCTATGAGGGCCGCACCGAACTGATGGACGAATGGAAGTCCGTCTATGCCCAGAAGAGCGACACGCGCACGCTCGCCGAAAATATCGGCGGCGCCGATGTCTTCCTCGGTCTCTCGGCCGCCGGCGTCCTGAAGCCGGAACTGCTGGCGCAGATGGCCGACAAGCCGCTGATCATGGCGCTCGCCAATCCCACGCCGGAGATCATGCCGGATCTCGCCCGCGCTGCCCGCCCCGACGCAATGATCTGCACCGGCCGCTCGGACTTCGCCAACCAGGTCAACAACGTCCTCTGCTTCCCCTACATCTTCCGCGGCGCGCTCGATTGCGGCGCCGAGACGATCAACGAGGAAATGAAGATGGCCGCCGTGCGCGCCATCGCAGCGCTTGCCCGCGAAGAACCCTCCGATGTCGCTGCTCGCGCCTATTCCGGCGAGACCCCGGTCTTCGGCCCCGACTATCTGATCCCTTCCCCCTTCGATCCGCGCCTCATCCTGCGCATCGCCCCTGCCGTCGCCAAGGCCGCCGAACAGAGCGGCGTCGCGCGCCGCCCGATCCAGGATTTCGACGCCTACCTCGATCAGTTGAACCGCTTCGTCTTCCGCTCCGGCTTCGTCATGAAGCCGATCTTCACTGCGGCAAAGGCCGCCGAGCGCAAGCGCGTCATCTTCTCCGAAGGCGAGGATGAGCGCGTGCTGCGCGCCGCCCAGGTGCTGCTTGAGGAAGGCTTGGCCAAACCGATTCTGATCGGCCGCCCGCAGGTCATCGAGACACGCCTCAAGCGCTACGGTCTGCGCATCCGGCCACTGCAGGATTTCGAGGTCATCAACCCGGAAGACGATCCGCGCTTCCGCGAATATGTCGATCTCTATTTCTCGCTCGTCGGCCGCCGCGGCGTCATTCCGGAAGCCGCCCGCACCATCGTGCGCACCAACACGACCGTCATTGGCGCGCTGGCGCTGAGGCGCGGCGAGGCCGATGCGCTGATCTGCGGCCTGGAAGGCCGCTACGAAAAGCACCTCCGCGACGTCCGCCAGATCATCGGCAAGCGCAAGAATGTCCGCGATTTCTCGGCCCTCAGCTTGATGATCTCGCAGCGCGGCGCCACCTTCTTCACCGACACTTACGTGACCTTCAACCCGAGCGCAGAAGAGGTCGCCGAGGCGACGGTGATGGCGGCCGAGGAAATTCGCCGCTTCGGCATCACGCCGCGCGCCGCCCTCGTCTCGCATTCCAATTTCGGCTCGCGCGAATCCGAAAGTGCGACCAAGATGCGCAACGCCCTGCAACTCATTCGTGAAACCGCGCCCGATCTTGAAGTCGACGGCGAAATGCACGGCGAAAGCGCCATCACCGAAGCGCTGCGCAAGCGGGTCATGCCGGATACGACGCTGCATGACGAGGCGAACTTGCTCGTCTTCCCGAACCTCGACGCCGCCAACATTACCTTCGGCGTGGTGAAGTCGATGACAGACGGACTGCATGTCGGCCCGATCCTGCTCGGCGCCGCCCTGCCCGCTCACATTCTTGCTCCCTCGGTCACTTCCCGCGGCGTCGTCAACATGGCCGCACTCGCCGTCGTCGAGGCATCGCAGCCGGCATAAGCCGGCTTTGCGACCAGGAGATTCACGGATAACCAGCACTCGCCGAGATATTTCGCAAGTGCTGGCATCCTGCCGCGTTTTACCTCGGCGTTACGTCAAAGCCGAACCACTTCTGCGATAGCTTGACGATCGTGCCGTCCGCCTTGGCTGCTGCGATCGCGTCGTTGAACATGGCTTTCAGTTTTATATCCTCCTTACGCAAACCAACCGAGCTGCCTCGCCCGAGCATGCCGCCCTGGAAACGAGGGCCTGTGACGATCAAGTCCTCGTTGCCCGGCTTTGCCGCCGCTGTCGAGAGATATGCCATCGACGCCATGACGAGGTCGACGCGACCGGCCTTCAGATCGAGATCGTGCTGTTCCGTCGTCTTGTACTCACGGATATCGACGACGCCCTTCAAATATTTGTCGAGGAAGGTCGCGGCGATCGATGCAGTCTGCACGCCGATTGTCTTGCCCTTGAGCAACGGCTCGAGCTGCTTCAGCGCAGCGACAGCGCCGGCCTCGTCCGTTGCGAGCGAAAACACCTCTCCCTTCAAAGGCAGAGTGGCAAGCGGGGAGTCTTTCAATGTCGCAAAGGTCTGCCCGGTCGTGCCGTAGGAATCACTGAAGGCAATGACCTCCTCACGCTTGGCGGTTGCAGACATCCCCGAAATGATTGCGTCGAACTTTCCGGCATTCAGGGCCGGGATCATACCGTCAAAAGGCTGGATCACGGTCGTGCATTCGACCTTCATATGGGCGCAAAAATACTTGATCAGCTCGATTTCGTAACCATCCAGGCTACCGTCTGCCTTGGTGAAGTTCCACGGCCGAAACGCTCCCTCGGTCGCAATCGTCACATGTGTCCAGTTCTTCTCCTCGGTGCGTGCCGCCGTGGAAACGGCTAAGGTGGCGACCATAGTGATCGCGGCCATGATTGCGGTCAGGTATTTCATACTTGAGTTCCCCTTCTTGATTGAGCCTGATGAACTATTGATTGATGAACTGGCGGAAGCGCTCCGACTTCGAATTCGAGAAGACATCCTGAGGCTTGCCCTCTTCCTCGACCACACCCTTGTGTAAAAAGACAACGCGGCTGGAGACGTCGCGCGCAAATCCCATCTCATGTGTGACGACCAGCATGGTGCGCCCTTCCTCTGCCAAGGCGCGCATGACGCGCAGAACCTCTCCCACAAGCTCCGGATCGAGCGCCGATGTCGGCTCATCGAAGAGCATCACCTTTGGATGCATGGCCAGCGCGCGGGCAATGGCGGCGCGCTGCTGCTGGCCGCCGGAAAGATGAGCGGGATAGAAATTGCGTTTATCGGCGATGCCGACTTTAGCGAGCAAAGCTTCAGCTTCCTCGATGCATTCGGCGCGTGAACGGCGCTGAACATGGATCGGCGCCTCGATAAGGTTTTCCAGGACCGTCTTGTGAGACCAGAGATTGAAACTCTGGAACACCATGCCGAGCTGAGAGCGGATACGGTCGACCTGCCATCGATCCGTCGCGCGGTGTGCGCCGCCGGCACTGCGCTGCATCGAGATCGTTTCGCCGGCAACGGTCACTTCACCGGAATCCGGCGTTTCCAGCAGATTGATGCAACGCAGGAAAGTCGATTTTCCGGAGCCGGACGAACCGACAATGGAGACGACATCGCCTTCTAAAGCGTCAAGGGAGATGCCCTTGATGACTTGTACAGGCCCGAAGCTCTTGTGCATGTCGCGCACGCTGAGGGCGATCGGTGTAGTTGTCATCGATGTTCTCCTGCAGGGGACGCCGTAACGGCACTCACTCGGATGACGGGAAGAGGCGCGCGCAAATGCGGGCTAAGCCTGTATTCGGCAAATTGAATGAGACGTGTGAGCAAGAAATTGAGAGCGAGATAGATAGCCCCAGAGACGGCGAAGACCTCGATTGCCCGATAGGTTTCGGAGATGATCTTCGCGGCAACTCCCGTTACCTCCATCAGCGTGATGATCGAGGCAAGCGATGTCGCCTTGACCATCGATATCATCTCGTTACCGTATCCGGGCAATGCCTGTCGGATTGCCAGCGGCAGGACGATCCGGCGAAACATCAGGAAACGGTTCATGCCGCAGGCGCGGGCAGCCTCGATTTGACCGTGCGGTACCGAGAGCAGCCCGCCGCGTATGATTTCGCTGGCGTAGGCGGCTGTATTCGAGGTCAGCGCCAGAACCGCGCACCAGTAAGGATCGCGGAGAAACGGCCAGAAGACGCTGTGCCGTATGGCTGGAAACTGACCGAGACCGTAATAGATGAGAAATATCTGCACCAATAGCGGCGTGCCGCGGAAGACAAAGACATAGAGCCGTGCGAACCAGTCCAGCACTGCAACCCCGGAGAGGCGGGCAAGCGCCAGCAGCATCGCCAGAATGGCCCCAAGGCAGATCGACGTCACGGCAAGCTCGATCGTCAGCGGAATTGCGGAGACCAGGCTCAGAAATGTTTCCTGGAGAAAGGGCCAGTCCATCACGCGCTCCTCACGCCGCGCGACAGGCGCCGCTCCGCCTGTCGGATGACGAGGCTCGAAACTGTCGAGATCATCAGGTAGATCGCGCCGGCCATCAGATAGAAATCGAACGGAAGCCCGGTCGATCCGGCGCCGACCTGGGCTTGGCGCAGAAGCTCGGCAACACCGGTGATCGATACCAGTGCCGACTCCTTCAGGACGACCTGCCAGACATTGCCGAGACCGGGAAGCGCGTGACGTAGGGTCAGCGGCGCAACGATCCGCCGCAGACGAAGCCAGCGCGGCATGCCGCAGGCGATAGCCGCCTCGATCTCACCCGGATGGACCGCCTTGAAACCACCTCGCAGCACTTCCGTGAACTGAGCGCCGGAGGTGACGCCCACGGCGAGGGAGCCGGCAAGAAAGCCCGGAAAGCCGAGGAAACCTTCGGCGCCGAAAAGCCGGCCCACCGCCGTAACCACGGCGCTACCGCCGAAATAGAAGAGATAGATGACCAGCAGATCGGGAATGCCCCGCAGCACCGTTGTATAAGCGTCGGCGACTGCGCGAGCAAAGCCGTTACCTGCAATCTTGGCCCATGCCCCAAGCGTCCCAATACAGGCGCCGACGGCATAGCCGGCGATTGCAACAAGGATGGTCATCCACGCTCCGGCTAGAAGAGCATGGCCCCAGCCATCCGGACCGAAGCCGGCAAGCTCGAAAAAACCAGGCTGGCTCATGTTGCTGCCCCGGAAGAGCATGTTTTTGCAGGAACTGACATTGTCATAGCGTGGCTGGTCGACTGAACGACGCCGACCGTCTTGCCTTTGAGGGCTTCGCCGATTCCGGCAATCACCGGATCGGCCTTGGACTTGTCGTTCAAATTCGGCCGTTCGCCGAGCATCGGCAGAGGAGACACCGGCCGGTCCTTCAGATGCAGAAAGCTCTCGAGCTCCTCCCGCGTTCCGGACAATTTCACCCGACGGGCAAACTCGCGGATAAGCGCTGTCAGGCGTTCACGATCGGGCTGCAAGTCCTGGTTAGGCATCAGCCTGCTCCGGCAATGGCGGCTCAACGTCATCCGGGATCGGATTGATGAAAGGCGTACGCTCCAGACGCGCCCTGTGATCGGCCTTGGCAGCTTCGATCAATCCGGGGTTACCGATGAGATCGGCGGCCGTGCTCGCCATCACCTTGGCCGCGTGTTCGGTTCCCTTGTGGGCAGCCGGTAGCTTCCCTTGCGCAACCAGCTGCCAGGAATGTCCTGGCGTTCCGACAGCATAGGTAGCTCCTCGCATCTGCACGGTCGGCACCACCCAGCTGACGGTCCCGACATCGGTGGAACCAACCAATGTGCCGTCACCGGCATTCAACGGAAAAATCTCCTCGCAGAGCGGCTGGTCCTCCTTCGGTTTCAGCGCGAAACGACCATAGGACGCTGCGATATCCTCTGCATTGAAGGTCTGCTGGAACTTGCGGGCCATTTCTCGATCCGCGTCATCGAACACGGGCGGGCCAAGGCGCTGCAGATGCGAGAACATGCATTCTTCGAGTGGTGTATTGCCGACGAGGTTGGCGTCGCCGCTGACGATTTCACTGCGGACGGCCGTCTCGGTCATCAGAGCCGCACCTTCGGCAACCTTCTTGACGCGGGCGACCAGAGACAGGAGTTCCGGCAAGGTCCTCGCGCGGACGAGATAGCGTACCGTCGCGCGCGCCTGCACGACGTTAGGCGCCCCGCCGCCCGCATCAGTGATGGCATAGTGGATGCGCGCGGTCGAAGGCATGTGCTCGCGCATATAGTTGACGCCGACATTCATAAGCTCCACCGCATCGAGAGCGCTACGGCCGAGATGCGGTGTGGCGGAGGCATGCGATGCGCGGCCCGAAAAATGGAAATTGATCTCATTGCAGGCGAGCGAAATGGGGTTATTGACCCCGGCAAAGGCTGCCGGATGCCAAGAGATCGCGATATCGACGTCGTTGAAAACGCCGGCGCGCACCATGAAGCCCTTCGAAGAGCCGCCTTCCTCGGCCGGGCATCCGTAATAGCGCACCCTTCCTTTCAAGCCGCTTTCGGCCAGGAAATCCTTGACCGCGGCGGCAGCGAGCATGGATCCGGCTCCGAGCATGTTATGGCCACAGCCATGACCATTGCCGCCGTCGACCAAGGGGCGCTGCTCGGCAATACCGGCCTCCTGGCTCAGTCCCGGCAGCGCGTCGAACTCGCCAAGAATTGCAATGACCGGGCCACCCTCGCCTGCCTCTCCCATGACTGCTGTCGGCAGACCGGCAATGCCGCGCTCGACACGAAAGCCTTCCCTTTCCAGCATGCGGGCGTGCTCTTCGGCGGACTGATATTCGAGGTAATTGGTCTCGGGAATATCCCAGATGCGATCACTCAACTCGAAGAACGACGCGCGCTTTCTCTCGACTATTTCCCAAACCGCATCGGAGTTCTGCATGGATTTACAATCCGCCTCGTATAATGGTAATCAAATTGGCGCCAATTTTATGCTCCAATTGAATCGGACACGCAAGCCATGAGCTTGGAATATTTTTCAGGCTGTCAATCGGCCTCGTTGTTGGCCTGGGGAGAGCTATGATAGTCATCGCCGAAATCGGGCTGGGGAGAACTACATGAATTCGCTGAAAAGCGGAGCGACGGCGCAAGCACAAGAGCCGCAAACCTCCGATGTGACCGAACTCATTCTCCAGGATATCCTTGCCGGCCGTCTCCCGCCTGGAACCTGGTTGAAGCAGATCGATCTCGAAAGGCGGTATAACTGTACGCGACCCGAGGTCCGCAGGGCTCTCGACAGATTGGTGCAGAAGCGACTGGTGGAGCATGTCCCCAATCGAGGTTATCATGTCCATGAGCAAGACGGGCGCCGCGCCCAGGAGGTCAGCGACATTCGCGTCATCCTCGAAGTCGCCGTCAGCGACCGCATCGTCGCGAATGCGAGCGAGACGGATATTGCGAACTTACGGGTTCTAGCTTCACGCTTCGACGATCTGGTGCTGAACGGCACCATGCTTGAACTTTACGAAGCCAATCTCGCCTTCCACCGCCATCTGCTTGCTCTCGCAGGCAACCAGGAACTCGTGGAACTGATCACGGAGATTCGGCAGCGGACATCCTCTGCGCCGGTGTCGCAGTGGCGAACGCGCGCCCGCATCGAGCAATCCGGTCGCGAACATCAACAGATGGTCGATGCGATAGAGAGACGCGACACCGATGGTCTGATGGAGCTGACGCGCAGGCACATTCTTCAAGCTTGATCGGCCTCGATGACGCGGCAGCTGTTGCTGGAACTTGGGATAACCGGAAATCGCTGGAGGGTGCATTTTTCGCCACCTCCGGCATGACCTCGTGGCTTTTATGCAATGGAACCGCCTGGAGTTTTGGCGCCGTGCCATCTCAACCATCCGCAGCCAGTTGATATCCCCATATCATGCACCTCGTACCGACAGCCGCCCTCCATACGCAAGCTCATCCGCGCGTTCGTTGCCGGCTATGCCGGAATGGCCCTTGCACCAGGCAATGGTCACCAGGGCGTTCTGCGAGAATTGAAGATCGACCGCTTTCCAGAGTTCCGCATTAGCGATCGTCCGGCTTCGGGCGTTCCCATTCGGACTGCTTTTCTTCCAGCCGTTATTCTTCCAAATGTGCCGCCTGTCGTTGCAGCCTTTGACGGCATAGATCGAATCCGACCAGATGGTCGCGGCTTCGCCCGTTGCTTCGCTATTGATCCACATGATTGCCTTCAAGACGGCGGTCAATTCCATCGAATTATTGGCGGAATCACGCATACCGCCGAAGCTGGACGCGATTTCCGCAGCCTCGCGATAGGCGACGAAGGCCCAGCCTCCGTGCCCGGAACCGGGGTCATAACAACCGTCCACAAAGACGTGGAGACCGTGGCTTTTCGGTAGTCCGGCCGTCGTTGTGGGGGAGCCTAGCTCATTGGAAATGCCCGCCATTTTCGCCTTCGCTGCGCCCCGCCCGGACCGGCGCGATTTGCGACGGCCACCCGAAGCCGACATTGGAATTGAACGTTCCCTTGTGTCAACTATTGACGACCGTGGGGCCGACAGCGCCTACTGCCGATGGGAAACTGTGAGGGGCAGCGCCATGGACAATCCGTTGAGCAGGGCCGGCAAGCGGGATCATGCCGTAACCGTTCGCCGTATTCTCAAGGTCAATCACGCCGGCGAATTCGGCGCAATTCGCATCTACGGGGCACAGATCTGGATGGCCCGTCGGCTGTTTCCTGAGATCGGGCCCGCACTTCGCGAAATGCGGGACGACGAGATCGAGCATTGCCGCCTGTTTCGCGACGCGATGCCATCCAGGAATGCCAAGCCATGTCGCGTCATGGCATTCTGGAGCCTCGGCGGTTATCTGCTCGGTTTCCTGACGGCCCTCGGCGGGCGTAACATGATCTGGGTCTGCACCGAGGCGGTTGAAAGCACAGTTCACCGCCATCTCGAAGATCAATTGATCTTCCTCAAGAGCCGCGATCCACAGCTTCACGGCCTCATCGCTTCGATCCAAGAAGAGGAGTTGGCGCATCTCAGGGAGGCCGAGAGGAACCAGACGAAACGCGGCATCGGCCACGCCCTGCTTCTGCCAGTCATCGCCGCGCTCACGGACCAGATGATCTGGCTCTCGACATGGGGAGACTCAAGCTGGATGCGTGCCGAAATAGCCCGCTCCAAGGGTGTTTGATGGTCTGGCAGCCGCTTCTGGCGCCATTCAGTCATCACCGGTCTTGGCCCAAAGCAGGCATTGCTCTGGGCCAAAGGGCTCAATGGTCTGGAGACGGCGAAGTCAGTTCTTCGCAGGTGGCTTGGGAGGCTCGGCCAGGTTGATCCGGTTGCCCTCACCGTCGAATATCTGAGCCACGAGCCCAAAGTCGCCTTCGATTTTTTTGGCGAGTTGCAAGCCCTGACGCGAAAGCCTTTCGAGCTCAACCTCGAGCTCGCGGACGACGATCGTTATGATCCCGTTGCCGGCGCGTTTGTCATCCTTCCAGACCTGCAGGCCGGCCCCGCCCATGTTACGCCACTGAGCCATGCCCGCTATCGGTTTGCTATCTGCGGGGCGTCCCATGAGCTTTTCATACCAGATGAGCGCCTCGTCAAAGTTGGAAACGGTGGCGGAGGCGAAGATGCTCTGGACAGTTATTGAAGTGGTGGTCATGTTGTACTCCTTGTTGGACAAATGGATGTCGTGCAGGAGTTCTCGATTTCGACAGGCCGCGCAAAAAAGCTTGCGGTCATCACAAAACTTTTGAGCGCTGTTCTTCGAGGTGGCGCCGTTCTGCCTCCGACCAACACAATCCGATAGCGACTGTGAAAGCTTCCGCCGCCTCGACATGCCTGCCTAGCTCGGCGCAAATCTGCGCGCGGGCCGTCCAGTACGGCAGGTAGTCGGCCATTCGCGGATCGCCGGCAAGCGCATGTATGTCACCAAGCGCCGCGTCTGCCTGCCCTATCCGCACGAGAGCCACGGACCGATTGAGCGTCACGACGGGCGACGGAGCAATCCTGCCCAGCACGTCATAGAGGGAAACGACGTCCTGCCAGTTTGAGATGCCGCTCAAACGGCGCGCGACATGGGCAGATTGGATGGCCGCCTCTATCTGGTAGCGGCCAGTCGGACCCTTTGCGTTGGCTTCTCGCAGGAGACCCTCGGCGAGGCGCAATTGATCGTGATCCCAAAGTCCGACATCCTGGCTGTCCAGCGGTACGAATGCACCGTCGGGGGCCCTGCGGGATGATCGCCGCGCCTCCGTATAAAGCATCAGCGCAAGAAGACCTTTCGGCTCCGGCTCATGCGGAAGCAGGGATACAACCACGCTTGCAAGCCAGATTGCCTCTTGTCCAAGCGCTTCCGCCCTGTCGATGTCCATCCACCCGCTGGTATAGGCGGCGTAGATGGAGGCGAGTATCGGCGGCAGCCGGTGCGATAGTTCCTCCTTTTCCGGCACGAGGAACGGAATTTTCCCATCCCTGATCCTCGCCTTGGCTCTTACGAGCCTCTGGCCCATGGCCCTCGGAGAGACGAGAAACCGCGCGGCGATGTCTGCAGCGGTCAGGCCCAGCACGGTCTGGAGGATCAGCGGCGTTCGCGCGGAGGCATCGATGCCAGGATGTGCGCAGGCAAACATGAGCGCCAGTCGCCTGTCCGCAATTTCCTCATCCATTTCCGCCGCTGCCGAGAGTTCCTCGGCGATGAGGGTAAGACGATCGGCGCTCTTCGCCTTCACTTTGTCCTTGCGCCAGTCGTCGAGCTTGCGCCTGCGCGCGATCGTCAACAGCCAGGCATCGGGGTTATCGGGCACGCCATCGACAGGCCATTTTTCGAGAGCCGTGAGGAAAGCAGTCGCGAGCGCATCCTCGGCGGACGCGATATCACCCAAGCGCGCGCCAAGATAGGCGACGAGGCGACCATAGCTCTCGCGCGCCACTCGCTCTGCTACACCTCGGGCAACGGTGGAACCCGAAACCGTCATCCTGCATGTTCCGACGCATCCCTGATGCGACGAACCTCAACCGTTCCCCAGGACGCAGCAGGGCAGCGCGCCGCCCATTTGTTGGCTTCGTCCATATCGGCAACGTCTATGATAAAGTACCCACCGAACTGTTCGCGAACATCCGCATAAGGGCCGTCCAGAACACTGACGTCATTCCCTTGAACGCGAACGACACTCGCCTCAGAGGAACCGACCAGGGCATTGCTGGAGACGAATGCTGCCGCTTTCTCCAGCGCTTGCTGATAGGCATACATCTGGCCCATGAAGCGCGCCATGTCCTCGGGCGCTATGGACTTCCCGGCAGCTTCGTCCGCATGCAGCATCAGCATGTAGCGCATTTGCTTTATCCCCAGTGAAAACCAATCCCCAGCAGGAGCAAGCTGGGAGAATAACAATTCGGATGAAGAAGGGAACTGCTGTTAACGGCTGCAGTGTCCGTCGCCGGGGCAACGCTGTTGCCCGCATCTTCTGGATAAAATCGCGAAAATGCGCTAGGAATTGATCCAAGCTTATTAAGAGAAATACCTTAAGAGACAAGGTACGGCGAATGGACGCCACCTTTGACCGATCGACACTTTCTCACTTCCGGACGATGCCGTGAAACGCCGAAACCTGTCTCTTGCTCTTGTGCTTGCGCTGGCATCGCCGGCTGCCGCACACAGCAGCGCCGTCTGCAACGACCTGCGTGGTCGCCTGGCCGACCTACCACGATCGATCGGCAACAATAACGGGCAGGAAGCGCGCCAATATGCCAGCGCAATCGCCGAGCAGAACCTCGAGCTGCGCAAGGTCCGCAACGATCTGCGCAGCTATGGCTGCACCTCGGGTAGCATGGTGGTGATCGGCGGCGAGAATGCCGATTTTTGCGCCGAGCTTTCTGATGCCGAAGCCCGGATGGTCGACAATATCCGTTATCTCCAGGATCAGCGCGACGAGTTGCGCAGCCAGGCCGGCGATGACGACGCGCGCCGGGAATTGACGGCGGCCCTCGAACGCAATGGCTGCAGCAGCGACAATTTCTATGCCCCGACCGAGCGCAGCGCCAGCGATCCTGCCCCAAGCGTCGAGGAACAGGCGATGCGCACCGACACCTTCATCCCGCTTGGCGGCGGTGAAGAGGCCGATCCATTTTACGGCCTGCCGAGGGCCGAAATGTTTTCGCCGGTCAGCACCATTTGCGTTCGCAGCTGCGACGGCGGCTTCTTCCCGATCAGTTCGAACACCACCTCGGTCGATTTCGGCCGCGATGCGCAGACCTGCGCCAAGATGTGCCCCGGCATCGAGACCGAGCTCTTCTATCGCGACGTGACCAGCACCGAAGCCTCGAACATGATCTCGGTCGCAACAGGCGCGCCCTATAGCGCCATGAAGAACGCCTTTGCCTACAAGAACCGCGCTCCCGGCGAGAAAAATACCTGCGCCTGCAATCTGACCGCCTATTACGAGGAGATGCGCGGCAAGCAGACCCTGGGCGAACCGCCGCAGCAGGGCTCGATCACGACGGTCCGCACCAATCCGCCGGCGAAAGATACTGCGGCAGCAGCAGTCCCGCCGCAGCCATCCGTTCCCGAGCGTCCCTACGACCCCACGCAGAACAAGGTCCGTCAGGTCGGCCCGCAATTCCTTGCTGGCGACCAGGGCTCGATCGACCTTGCCAATCCGGCGACGCCGGGCCCGCAACCACAACAGCAGTAATTGCTAAGGGTCGTTGCGTCCCCATCCGTCGTGGAAAACCAGTTCCTCGAGCGGCAGCCGCTGCCGCCAGCCTTTGACCGAGAGTTCCGGTTCATCATAAAGCCGATCGACAAAGCCGGCGCAGAGCCAAGCGACCACCTCGATATGCTCGGGTATGCCGAGAATTGATTTCAGGTCGCCTTCACGAAAGATGCTGACCCAGCCGATGCCGACCCCTTCGGCGCGGGCCGCAAGCCAGAGGTTCTGGATGGCGCAAACGGTCGAATAGGAATCCATCCGCGGATTGTGCGTCCGTCCCAGCACCACGCTGCCGCCGCGAGTGGGATCGCAGGTCACGCATATGCCGAGCGGCGCCTCCACGATGCCTTCGAGCTTGAGGGACCGATAGGCCTGCCGCCGCTCGCCTTCGAACATCGACGCCGCCTCTTCGTTGGCCTTGGCAAAGGCGTCGCGCACGCGCGCACGGACAGCTGGACTATTCACCAGAATGAAATTCCATGGCTGCATGAAGCCGACCGACGGCGCATGATGGGCGGCTGTCAGGAGCCGCGCCACGACGTCGTCGGGCAACGGATCGGGCAGGAACTGGCTGCGCACGTCACGCCGCGTCATGATCGCGTGATACACGGCTTCGCGCTCAGCCAGCGAAAAACCGGACGCCGCCGAAAGGGCATCCGCATCAAAGGGTCGCATCGTCAAATCCCCAACAACGCAACCGCCCGCCGTCCGCGCGGGTTGGGTCTATCTCGCCAGGCCGGTCTTCTGACTTGGCTTCATCCATCTGCCGCAGCCTTCCCGGCAAAAGCCAGTGGCGCGATGAAGCGGCAGACGTCGGCCTTACAGCGTTGGGCACGTTCCGGCCTTGCACCGGATTCCCGATTCTCCCGCCTGGACGGCGGGCACCTGACGGCGCATCTATTTCAGGAAACCGACGCGGCGGCAAGTGCACGCAGACCGAACCTGAAACCACGGCTGCATATGGCTGATCGAGGGGCGGATCACCGGGCAGACAACCCCCTCCTCGGCGATCTTTTGGTCGCAGGAGGAAACAGCCTCTGTGTGCCCGCCCATCCTCCTCTACTTTATGATTTATTCACACATCAAATCCACACTGCCTTTGCGCGTTTTGGGTCGCAAACTCCGACATGGGCATGAGCGCTCGTGATGTGACCGTCAGCGTCGATGCCGCGCTGATGTGCCGGTCGCGAAGATGGTCGACCGAGCCGCAATTCCAGGCTCCACGGATGTTCCAATTCTTGAAAACGATGCCCCTGACAGCCAAGCTGGCGGCGATTATCGTTGCCGTCAATCTCTGCGGCATTTCCGCCTTGGCCACCTATACATGGATGTATGAAACCCGGGCGCTGGTTGACGGCGCCCACGCAAATTGGTCCAAGGATGCGGAGCAGTTTGCATCTCTGGCCGCCGGCGGCGTCAAATGGGGCAAGGCGAACGCCGTTCGCGAGGCTTATTCGCTGTATCGTGACGATCCCTCGCTCGATCTTGTGCAATTTGCCGCATTCAACGCAGAGCTCGCTGCCGTCGACAGCTGGACCCGCGACGGCGTTTCCGGTTTGCCAACGCCGGCCGACCTGGCGACCCGCCTCAGCGCAAAACCCGACAAAACGACGATCGATGACAGCGGAATGTCCGCCGGTTTGGTCACGATTATCGCGCCGCTGCCGCTGGACAAGTCGGGCAAGACAACCGGCTACATCGTCACGAACTGGTCTGTCGAAAAAATCACTTCCGAAGTCCGCCAGAAGGTCCTCGTTTCGCTGCTCACGCAGTCCGCCATCACCGTTCTCGCCGTCATCGCTTTCCTCCTCGCCATGCGCAGCCTCGTTGGCAGGCCGCTCAGGATCCTCAGCAAACGAATTGGCGCGCTGCAGAATGGCGACCTCGCCTCCTCCGTCGCCTACAAGGAGAATGGCGACGAAATCGGCTTCCTCGCCCGTGCGCTGGAGGTCTTCCGTCACGAGGCGATCGCAAAGGTCGAAAGAGAGCAAGTCACTGCCGAGCAGACCGCCTCGTTCGACGCCGAACGGGCCCGCAACGCATTGCTGACGGAAGAAGCCGGCAACAGGCAACGGCTGGTGATGACCACTCTTGCGAACGCATTGGAAAGACTGGCCGCCGGCGACTTCTCGATCCAGCTTGCCGATCTCGGCCCTGAATTCGATAAATTGCGGCAGGACTTCAACAACATGGTCCAGGCCGTCGCAGCCGCGCTGACAGAGATAAAGATCGCTTCCGTCGCGGTTGAGGGCGGATCGAGCGAGCTGGCTTCCTCCGCAGATCAGCTGGCCAAACGGACCGAACAGCAGGCGGCAGCACTGGAACAGACCGCTGCGGCACTAGATGAAGTGACGACGACAGTCAAAACATCGTCGCAGCGGGCTGAAAATGCTGGACAATTGGTCGAGGAAACCAAGCGAGGTGCTCACGTCTCGGCGACGGTGGTGCGCGACGCGATCGGCGCGATGGACCGGATCCAAACCTCCTCCAGTCAGATCGGCCGCATCATCGGCGTCATCGACGAAATCGCATTCCAGACGAATCTGCTGGCGCTGAATGCCGGCGTCGAGGCCGCACGTGCCGGCGAGGCCGGCAAGGGATTTGCGGTTGTCGCACAGGAGGTTCGTGAACTCGCCCAGCGCTCGGCAAATGCGGCAAAGGAAATCAAGAACCTGATCAACGTTTCCGGCCAAGAGGTTGCTGCCGGCGTCGGGCTGGTGAACGAGACCGGCGACGCTCTCCTGAAGATCGAGGAGCAGATCAACCGCATCAGCGACAGCATCGCTACCCTCGTTCAGTCCTATCGCGAGCAGGCGACCGGTCTGCAGGAAATCAACGGCGCGATCAACCAGATGGATCATGCGACGCAGCAGAACGCGGTGATGGTCGAAGAAACGAACGCGGCCTGCCAGGAACTGCTGTCGCAGGGACGCCGGCTGCAGGATTCGGCCGGCCGGTTCCTCGTCGGCGCATCCTTGGCGAGTCAGCCCAGGCCGGTCCAGCCGAGCGCCAGTCAATCTCGTCCGGAAACCAGAACCGTCGTGCCGCGGCTTGCAGGAAATGCAGCCGTTGCCGCTTCTCCCGGTGCCTGGGAGGAGTTCTGACGCCGCCCCCCCGACGAGACTTTATTTTTCAGCAACTGATCACAGGAAGGGAACAGTTATGAAGAGAGTTGTGACCGCATTGCTTTTCACCTCTGCCGCTATCGTCGCGCCCATGAGCGTATCGATGGCTGAGGATGCCAAGCTTGCCCCTATCGCCGACTACGTGAAGAGCGACGTGAAGCCCTGGCTGAACGATCCCGCCATCATCGAGGCCATCAAGGCGCAGGACACTGCGAACGCCAAGCTAAGCGAAGCCGACATCGACGCTCTCGACAAGAAATGGCGTGGCGAGGTCGACGGCTCCGACCATTCCATGATCGATGGCGTGCTTGGCAATCAGCTGTCGAAATTCCTTCAGGCGAAGAAAGAAGCGTCTGGCGGCAAGATTACCGAGATCTTTGTCATGGACGCAAAAGGGCTGAATGTCGGTCAAAGCGACGTCACCTCCGACTACTGGCAGGGCGACGAGGCGAAATTCCAGAAGTCCTTCGGCGCCGGCAAGGATGCCGTCTTCGTCGACGAGATCGAGAAGGACGAATCGACCCAGACACTGCAGTCGCAGGCAAGCATCACGATCTCGGACGAAGCGGGAACGCCGATCGGCGCGGTCACCGTCGGCGTGAACGTCGACGCCCTCTGATTGCGGCATGCGCATTTTTCGCGCGAATTATAGACCATATGGCCCGGAAGTGGACGCTTCCGGGCCATAGGCTTTGCCTCCCGAACCAGGAAGCCGCTCCCTTGAACGGTGATTTCAGCTTGCAAATTTTGCGTGACAATGGACGGCGGCGACGCTACATACGCGCCATGTCCACGACTTCAATCTACGCCTCGCGATTTTATTCGTACCGCTGCTCTCAGCGGATGCGGGTCCGTGCGTAACTGAATTCGACGCGACGACCACCCGAACAGCCGCTAGTCTACCTGGCGGCTTTTTTGTTCCGCACGGTATGACCAAACAGGAGCCATGCCGTGTCCGATACCATCGATGATCTGCGTATCCTCGAGATCACCCCACTGACCAAACCCGCCGATATCATCGCGGAAATTCCCCGAACCGCTTCAGTCAGCGAGACGGTGACCAGCAACCGCAGTGCCATCCACCAGATCCTCAAGGCTGAAGACGACCGCCTGATCGTCGTCATCGGCCCCTGCTCCATCCACGATCCGGTTGCCGCGCTCGAATATGCCTCGCGGCTGGCCGAGCAGCGACAGCGCTTCTCCAGTGATCTGGAAATCGTCATGCGCGTCTATTTCGAAAAGCCCCGCACCACGGTCGGCTGGAAGGGTTTGATGAACGACCCGCACCTCGATGGCAGCTACCGTATCGAGGAAGGACTGAGGACTGCCAGACGCCTGCTGCTCGACATCAATGCGATGGGCCTTCCCGCCGGCGTCGAATTCCTTGAGACGATCACGCCGCAATACATTGCCGACCTCGTCAGCTGGGGCGCGATTGGCGCGCGCACGACCGAGAGCCAGATCCACCGCCAGCTCGCCTCCGGCCTCTCCTGTCCGATCGGCTTCAAGAACGGCACCGACGGCGGCGCACGCGTCGCGCTCGACGCGATCCTGGCCGCTTCACAGCCGCATCACTTCCCGGCCGTCACCAAGGACGGACAGGCGGCAATCGCTTCGACAAAGGGCAATGAGGACTGCCACATCATTCTGCGCGGCGGCAAGCGGCCGAATTACGAGGCGGCTGATGTCGAAGCCGTCACAGCGGAATGCCTTAAACTCGGCGTCGTCCCCCGCATCCTCATCGACGCCAGCCATGCCAATAGTGGCAAGGATCCGATGAACCAGCCGCTCGTCGTCCATTCCGTGGCCTCGCAGATCGCCGCCGGAAACCATCATATCAAGGGCATGATGGTAGAAAGCAACCTTGTCGCCGGCCGCCAGGATCTCGTTCCCGGCAAGCCGCTGGTCTACGGCCAGTCGATCACCGATGGCTGCATCGACTGGGATATGTCTGTTGGCGTGCTGGAAGATCTGGCGAAAGCTGCCCGCGAGCGGCGCAAGGCAGCCGTCGCAGCCTGACAGACAACATCAAGCACGGCGAGCAGACCCACCGCCTAACAGGGCGGTGGGGCCAACCCCGTTATCTCACGGCTACGCCTACCGGATACGGCTCATAACTCACGCCCAGTTGATCGATCCAAGTTCCGATTTGAAACTGGCACGAGCAACGTGGGTTACTAACCCACCGCCCGCCATCATGGGTGGGGTCCGGGCCGGATCAGCAGCACGCGGAATAGGAGCAGATTTAATAGAGCAGCCATGGATCCGTTGAATCGGGCTCGTGTTCAGTCGCGACCCTGTAATAGGTACGCATATCGTCGCGCTCTTTTTCGTAAGTCCACTTCAAGCCCCATCTGCATTCGTCCGTCATGCACTCACGGCTCTTCGATTCGAACATATCGAGTTGAAATTCCTCGCCATTGATTTCGCCGGTGATCGAGCCGGTTTTCCCCTTATCCTTCGATATGAGTTCAAACGCCCCTGCTCGACCATCCAGACAGTAGATCTTCCCGCGATAGGTTCGCTCGCCGGTCTCCAGCTTCCAGAAATTTGTCTTCACCTGCGACACGCTGTAGCGACCCTTGCATTGCTGCCTTTCGGCCGAGCCAATCTCAATCGTTCCCCCCGTCTGCTCACTCTCGTTACTTGCGATCACCTTTCCGAGCACCGGAGTACCCGTTGCGAGGTAGCTTCCCTCGACCCCGCGGACAAAAAGATATGAACATCCTGCGAGCGTGAAACCCATTCCCACCACGGAGCCGGCGATCGTGAAACCACGCAGCGTCCACGCCCATCTCAAGACAGCCAGCAAGTCTATACCTCCAGATTCATCCTCAGTAGGCGGTCTCTCGATATCATCAAATTCCCACCGCCCCATCATCAAATGGCGGTGCGCCGCTTTCAAGATCTCACCGGAAAATACCTGACATAGGCAAACTCATCACCATCCGGTGACCAGCAGGGCACGTTGATCGTGCCCTGCCCGCCGAAAAGCTCGAACAGCGTCTTCAGATTGCCGCCGTCCATATCCATCAGCCGCAGCCGCACGTCGAGGTCGCGCGGATGGTCGAAAACCGATGGGTCGTAGGACAGGATCAGCACCTTGTCATTGCTGGGTGACGGATGGGCGAACCAGTTCCCTTGATCATCCGAAGTCACCTGTTGGAGACCCGTGCCATCGGGGTGGATGCGCCAGATCTGCATCAGCCCGGTGCGGCTGGAGTTGAAATAGATCCATTGCCCGTCGGCGGAATAATCCGGCCCGTCGTTACGGCCCTCGCCATGGGTCAGCCGCGTCTCGACGCCGCCATCGACGGAGATGGTATAGATATCGAAGAGGTCGTCGCGAATGCCGCAATAGGCCAGCTGACGCCCGTCCGGCGACCAGCCGTGCCAGTAGGATGGCTGGTTTTGGGTGACGAGCCGCGGCGTGCCGCCTTCGATCGGCAGGATATAGATCGCTGACTTGCCGAATTCGGTCTTGTCGGAGATGGCGATCTCGGTGCCATCAGGCGAGATACCATGGTCATTGTTGCAGTTGACGGCAAAGCCGGTATCGACCTGAACCACCTCGCCGCCATTGAGCGGCAGCCGGAAGAGCAGCCCGTCGCCGTTCAGCAGGAGATAGGAACCATCGGGCGAGAAGTTCGGCGCCTCCACCAGCCTGTCCGTCTGCCAGACCTCGCGAGCCCTGCCCGTCCTGACATTGTAGATCTCGACCGAGCTTCGCATATTGCCTCCCCGATATGTCGATTACGTCAGCGATCGCGGAATCGGTTGGTGATCGGATAGCGCCGGTCGCGGCCGAAATTCTTCTTGGTGATCTTCACGCCCGGCGCCGATTGCCGACGCTTGTATTCGGCAAGATAGAGCAGATGCTCGACCCGGTGAACCGTCGCCACATCATGGCCGCGCGCCACGATCTCCTCGACCGCCATTTCCTTTTCGACGAGGCATTCGAGGATATCGTCGAGCACGGGATAAGGCGGCAGCGAATCCTGGTCCTTCTGGTCGGGACGCAGCTCCGCGGACGGCGCCTTGTCGATGATATTCTGCGGGATCACCTCGCCCGACGGCCCGAGCGCAGTCGGCGGCACGTTTTCGTTGCGCCAGCGCGCCAGCGCATAGACCTGCATCTTGTAGAGGTCCTTGATCGGATTGAAGCCACCGTTCATGTCACCATAGAGCGTGGCGTAGCCGACCGACATTTCCGATTTGTTGCCCGTCGTCACCACCATCGCGCCGAATTTGTTGGAGATCGCCATCAGGATGACGCCGCGCGCGCGGCTCTGCAAGTTCTCCTCGGTGATACCACTCTCTGTACCCTCGAAGAGGTTGGACAGCGCGCTGCTGAATCCGGTTACTGGCTGCTCGATCGGTACGATGTCATAACGGCAACCGAGCGCCTTGGCGCAGTCGGCTGCATCCTTCAGTGAATCTTCCGAGGTGTAGCGATAGGGCAGCATGACCGTTCGCACCCGCTCCTCTCCGAGAGCATCGACCGCGATCGCTGTGCAGATCGCCGAGTCGATGCCGCCGGAAAGGCCGAGAACGACGGTTTTGAAGCCGTTCTTGTTGACGTAGTCGCGGAAGCCGAGCAGGCAGGCGCGGTAATCGGCCTCCTCGCCTTCGGGGATACGCGCCATCGGCCCTTCGGCGCAGTGCCAACCTGCTTCCCGACGTTTCCAGGTCGTCACTGCAAGCGCCGTCTCGAACTGGCTCATCTGGAAGGCGAGCGATTTGTCGGCGTTGAAGGCGAAGCTCGCCCCATCGAACACGAGCTCGTCCTGGCCTCCGAGCTGGGCGGCATAGATCAGCGGCAGGCCGGTCTCCAGCACCTGCTTCAGCACCACCTGATGCCGGATATCCACCTTGCCTCGATAATAGGGAGAACCATTGGGCGACAGCAGTATCTCCGCCCCGCTTTCGGCAAGCGTCTCGCAAACGCCGAGTTCGCCCCAAATATCTTCACAGATCGGAATGCCGAGCCGCACGCCGCGGAAATTCACCGGCCCCGGCATGGCCCCCTGCACGAAGACCCGCTTCTCGTCGAACTCGCCGTAATTCGGCAGATCGACCTTGTCGCGCACCGCGACGACCTTGCCGCCGTCGAGCACGGCAACAGAATTATAGCGCCCCGTCTCGTCCTGCCTGGGGAATCCGATGATGACGCCCGGCCCGCCATCGGCGGTGTCGGCCGCAAGGCTTTCCACCGCGTTCCAGCAGGCGCGGATGAAGGCCGGCTTCAGCACCAAGTCCTCCGGCGGATAGCCGGAGATGAAAAGCTCGGTCAACGCGAGTAGGTGCGCGCCCTCTCGGGCTGCCTCGGCGCGCGCTTCACGTGCCTTGGCAAGATTGCCGGCGACATCGCCGACCGTTGGATTGAGCTGGCCGATCGCGATGCGGAAGATATCGGAGAGAGCGTTTTCCTGTGTCATGTCATCTGTTTAGCCTGCGGCTCCCGTTACCGCAACACGTTCGCGGCCAAAGCGTTGCATCGGGCTCACGAATTTTTTGTGAACAGGCGCGCTGAAGGCTTACGGCACCGATGCATTGCAATTTACCGGCGGAGCGGAATACTGACGCGCGAAAGCGGCAATATCGATAACGGTCATCGGAAACAGGCCATGAATAATCTCTCGAATTTCGTGCACCATCATTTCGACAAACCGGCCGAAGAACTCGGCGACACCGAAAAGCGCGTGCTGGCGAAAGCGCACGAGCGCAAGATCATCTCGACCGACGTCAACGCCGCCCTTTCTGCCGAGGCCTCGTTTGGAGAACGTGTCGCCGACAGCATCGCCCGTGTCGGCGGCTCATGGTCATTCATCCTCGGCTTCCTGGCCTTCCTCGTCGTCTGGACGGTGATCAATACCATCGTTTTGGCGAGTGGCGCTTTCGACCCCTACCCCTTCGTCTTCCTGAACCTGATCCTGTCAATGCTCGCCGCCATCCAGGCGCCCATCATCATGATGTCGCAGAACCGCCAGGCCGAGCGCGACCGCTTCGAGGCCGCCAAGGATTACGAAGTCAACCTCAAGGCCGAACTCGAAGTGCTCTCGCTGCATCAGAAGATCGACATGAGCGTGCTGACCGAACTGACGGCGCTGCGCGAAGACGTCGCGCGTCTCACTGCCGCGCTCGCGACCAAGACCTGACGCGAGGCATCCTCACATCAACCAGGCGGATACCTGTCATATTGCGGCAGACCGTCTGATATCTCGTAAAAATCGCCCTTGTCGGCGCAGTAGATATGGTGGCTGAAGGTGAGGCCGCTCGGTTCGTCGAAAGTGCCTGCCATCACCGAGACTTCCGATCGTCCGTCACCCTGCCAGAACAATGCCGAGCCGCAATTCGAGCAGAAGCCGCGCTGCGCCTCTTCGCTGGACCGATACCAGCGGATGGCTTCTGCTCCCTCGATCGAAAGAGAGGCGCGCGGCACGTTGACCGCGGCATAGTAAAATCCCGTCTGCCGGCGGCATTGCGAGCAATGGCAGCCAACCACCGGTCCTGGCTTCGCCGCGATTGAATATCGCACGGCGCCGCAAAGGCAGCCGCCTGTGTTTTGTTCGCGCATGATCGTTCTCTCCTCGCTCCTGGAGAAAGTGCGGCCACTCGGCCCTGCCGTCAAATCCATTCCCCTGAACGAGCGATCAGAAATCTTGAAGGTGCACGCCAAAAGCGGCACTCGCCCAAGCATGGCTGGCGACCCCTCGCTGTTGCCCATCGACCACACCGGCCCATCGCCTATCGTCACCGCGTTGAACCGGACGCCGTTCTCGGTGATACTATAGCCTCGATTTATTCAACCGCCGGGAGACTGAAATGAGAGCGACCCTGTCCAAACAGAAAGGAAACATCGCCCACAAGGACATTCTGCTTCATGCATACTCCGTTCTCCCGCGCGAGGAAAAGCTCGCGACGCCATAACCTCTTTCTGAACCTCTTCCGGGGCGATTGGAAAGCCGCCGACCGCGAGCGGCGCCGGTCGCGAATGCGCAAATTCATCTCCTATTACCGTCCGCATCTGCCGTTGCTACTTGCGGATCTGCTTTGCGCCATCCTCGTCGCCGGCACGGCGGTTGCCTTGCCGCTCTGCGCCAACATCGTCACGAGCCGGCTTCTTGCTCTACCGGACACCCCGCAGGCCTTCGCTCAGATCCTTGCGATGGGCGGTGTGATGCTGGCCGTTCTCGCGGTCCAGATAGCGGCGATCTTCTTCGTCGATTATCGCGGCCATGTCATGGGCGCCCGCATCGAAGCGACAGTGCGGCAGGAACTCTTCGAGCATTGCCAGAAACTCTCGTTCAGCTTCTACGACCGCCAGCGCACCGGCCAGCTAATGAGCCGCATCACCAATGACTCCCTCTGGCTGGGCGAGCTCTTTCACCACGGCCCGGAGGATCTCTCCATTGCCGTTCTGAAATATGGCGGGGCCATGCTGGTCTTGTTCTTCATCGATCCGCTGCTGGCGACTCTCATCCTGCTGCTCACTCCGGTGGCAGTGGTCTATGCGCTCTATTTCAACCGGCGCATGAACCGTGCGCTCGAAGCCAGCAAGCGGCAGATCGCCGCCGTCAACGAGCGTGTCGAAGATGCGCTCGCCGGCATCCGTGTCGTCCAGTCCTTCGCCAACGAGGCACTGGAACGGCAGCGCTTCGCCGCGCAAAACCAGCGTTTTCTGCAAAGCCGCGCCGAAGGCTACCGCAGCGAGGCGTGGTTTTCGGTCGGCACCGAAACCTTCGCCCAGCTCGTTACCATATTGGTAATCATCGCAGGAGGCTTGCGCATCCTGGCGGCGGACCTGACCGTCCCGGATATGCTGACCTTCCTGCTCTGCGTCGGCGTGCTGGTTGATCCCGTGCAGCGGCTCGCCAATTTCGTGCGCCTCTGGCAGGAAGGCTATACCGGCTTCATCAGAGCCATGGAAATCCTGGAGATCGATCCCGATATCACCGACCGGCCGAACGCCCGTCCGATGCCGGTGCCGAGGGGCGAGATCAGTTTTTCCGACGTCGCCTTCGGCTACGAAGCCGATGGTCCCAGGGTGCTGGAGCGGCTTTCCCTCACCATCGCCCCCGGAGAATTCGTCGCCCTGGTCGGGCCTTCGGGGGTCGGCAAGAGCACGCTCTGCGCGCTCATACCGCGCTTCTACGATATCGACGCCGGAGCGATCCGCATCGACGGAATCGATATCCGCGACGTGACGCTGGCCTCGCTCCGGCGCCATGTCGGCGTGGTGCAGCAGGACGTCTATCTCTTTGCCGGCACCGTCGCGGAAAACCTCCGCTACGGCAGGCCGGATGCGACCGATGCCGAGCTGGAGGCGGCTGCCCGCGCCGCCAATGCGCACGACTTCATCATGGCCCTGCCCATTGGCTATGATACCGATATCGGCCAGCGCGGCGTCAAACTGTCAGGAGGCCAGCGCCAGCGCATCACGATCGCCCGCGCCTTCCTGAAAGATCCGGAAATCCTGATCTTCGACGAGGCGACCAGCGCCCTCGACAACGAGAGCGAACGGGCGGTGCAGCAGGCGCTGCTCACTCTGGCGAACGGCCGCACCACCCTGGTCATCGCCCACCGGCTGTCGACAGTGCGACATGCCGACCGCATCCTGGTCCTGACCGGCGACGGCATCGTCGAACAGGGCACGCATGATGATCTGATGGCGCAGGGCGGTGTCTATGCCAACCTGCACAGCATTCAGGCGAGCATCTGAAGGCAACAAAAAACCCGGCATCGCGCCGGGTTTTTTATCACGTTTCCGGCTGGCTTAGCCGTTTGCAACCATGCGCTTCTCATCTCGGCCGCCCTTCATGCGCTCGGCAAGCAGGAAGGCGAGTTCGAGCGCCTGGTCGGAGTTGAGGCGCGGATCGCAATGCGTGTGGTAGCGGTCCTGCAGATCGTCGGCGGTGACGGCCCGGGCACCGCCGGTGCATTCCGTCACGTCCTTGCCGGTCATCTCGACATGGATGCCGCCGGGATGCGTGCCTTCGGCGCGGTGGATCTGGAAGAAGCTTTCGACTTCCGACAGGATCCGCTCGAAGGGACGTGTCTTGTAGTTGTTAAGCGTGATCGTGTTGCCGTGCATCGGATCGCACGACCAGACGACCTTGCGGCCCTCGCGCTCGACGGCGCGGATGAGGCGCGGCAGG
The DNA here is from genome assembly GCF_019685435.1 of Rhizobium sp. NLR10b. Lineage (NCBI taxonomy): Bacteria > Pseudomonadati > Pseudomonadota > Alphaproteobacteria > Hyphomicrobiales > Rhizobiaceae > Rhizobium > Rhizobium sp. NLR10b. The sequence continues at coordinate 163,048 of NZ_JABDWV010000012.1, forward strand.
TTTTCGGCGACCTTTTCGTGTCCGAAGCGGCAGATCAGCGTCAGACGCCCGGCCTCGTTCGAGGGGTTCAGAATGTCGATCAGTTGCAGCAGATCGTCGGCCTGCAGCGACGGGCCGCATTTCAGTCCGATCGGGTTCTTGATCCCGCGGCAATATTCGACATGCGCATGGTCGGCCTGGCGCGTGCGGTCGCCGATCCAGATCATGTGGCCCGACGTGGCATACCAGTCGCCCGAGGTGGAATCGACGCGGGTCAGCGCCTCCTCGTAGCCGAGCAGCAGCGCCTCATGGCTGGTGAAGAAATCGGTCTCGCGCAGGCTCGGGTGATTTTCCGAAGTGATGCCGATCGCCTTCATGAAATCCATGGTTTCGCTGATGCGGTCGGCAAGTTTGCGGTAACGCTCGCCCTGCGGGCTGTCCTTGACGAAGCCGAGCATCCACTGATGCACGTTTTCGAGATTGGCGTAGCCGCCCATCGCGAAGGCGCGCAGAAGATTCAGCGTCGCGGCCGACTGGCGGTAGGCCATGGCCTGGCGTTCGGGGTTCGGAATCCGCGACTCCTCGGTAAACTCGATGCCGTTGATGATGTCGCCGCGATAGGCCGGAAGCGTCACGTCACCCTGCTTCTCGACATTCGAGGAGCGCGGCTTGGCGAACTGACCGGCGATGCGGCCGACCTTGACGACCGGCAGCTGCGCCCCGAAGGTCAGCACGACGGCCATCTGCAGGAAAGCGCGGAAGAAGTCGCGGATGTTGTCGGCGCCGTGTTCGGCGAAGCTCTCGGCGCAGTCGCCACCCTGCAGCAGGAAACCATTGCCCTCAGCGACATTGGCGAGATGCTTCTTCAGACGGCGCGCTTCGCCTGCGAAGACGAGCGGCGGATAGCTGGCGAGAGTGGCCTCTGTTGCCGCCAAAGCGGCTGCATCGGGATATTCGGGAACCTGCAGGATCGGTTTTTGCCGCCAGCTGCTCGGGGTCCAGTTCTCTGCCATCTTACTAACCTCACTCACATCCAATCCTCGGATGCCCTGTCTTAATATCCGGCGGCTTATAGACCTTTAGATCAAGCTTGCAAAGGCCAATCACCGGCCGCTTTAAACCAGCATATACCATGTCGATTTCCCCATATTTCAGATTTTGCATGTAGAACCCGAAGGAGTTTCAACATTGGGGACATGTCATGGCGATCCTTCCGCCCGGCTTCATTTTGGACCGCTCGGGCAATTTCGGCATCATGACCGCATTGCTTATGGTGCCGCTCGTGGGTGCGGCCGGCATGGCGGTGGATGTGGCCCACGCACTGAGTCTGAGGACGCAGCTCTACGCCGCCGCCGATGCCGCTGCCGTCGGTTCGATCGCCGAAAAATCGGGCGCGGTCGCCGCCGCGATGACGATGAGCGGCAACGGCACGATATCGCTTGGCAGCACCGACGCCCGTAACATATTCATGTCCCAGATGTCAGGCGAGCTGACCGGCATTCAAGTCGATCTCGGCATCGACGTCACCAAGGCCGCAAACAAGCTGAACTCTCAGGTTTCTTTTACGGCGAACGTGCCGACCACCTTCATGCGCGTTCTCGGCCGGGATTCGATCACAATCTCGGGCACGGCGACAGCCGAGTATCAGACGGCTTCTTTCATGGATTTCTACATCCTGCTGGACAACACGCCGTCGATGGGCGTCGGCGCCACCGCCAAAGACGTCTCGACGATGGAAAAGAACACCAGTGACAGCTGCGCCTTCGCCTGCCACGAAACTCAAAACAAAAACAACTACTACAATCTTGCCAAGAAGCTCGGCGTCAGCATGCGTATCGACGTCGTGCGCCAGGCGACCAAGGAATTGACGCAGACCGCAAAAGCGACGCGGGTTTCCTCCAATCAATTCCAAATGGGCGTCTATACTTTCGGCACCAAGGCCGAAGATGCGAAGCTCACGACCATATCCGAGCCGACGGATGACCTCGACAAGGTGCGCACCTACACCGACGCCGTCGACCTGATGACCATTCCATATCAGGGCTACAACAACGACCAGCAGACGAGCTTTGACAACGCGCTGACACAGATGAAAGACATCATTACTACCCCCGGAGACGGCAGCACCTCAACGACGCCGCAGAAGATCCTGTTCTTTGTCTCGGATGGGGTCGGTGACAGCGAGAAGCCGAAGGGCTGCACCAAGAAACTCACCGGCAAGCGTTGTCAGGAACCGATCGACACCTCCTTCTGCAAGCCGCTGAAGGATAAGGGCATAAGGATCGCGGTACTTTACACGACCTACCTGCCTCTCCCGAAAAACAGCTGGTACAATACCTGGATCAGCCCCTTCCAGAGCCAGATCCCGACCAAGATGCAGGAATGCGCCTCGCCGGGCCTCTATTTCGAGGTGACGCCGACCGAAGGCATCGCCGATGCTATGAAGGCTCTTTTCCTTAAAGTCATCCGTGCGCCGCGCATCACCAGTTGAGAGTCTTGCCTAGAAGCGCTTTCCGTCGCGGATTCGATAGCTCGGCGCATACATGGTGACGAGCTCTTCGGCCGCTGTCGGGTGCAGCGCCATCGTCCGGTCGAAATCGTCCTTGGTGCAGCCGGCCTTGAGCGTGACGCCGAGCAACTGCGCCATCTCGCCGGCATCGTGCCCGAGGATATGAGCCCCCACAACCTTTCGGCTCGCAGAATCGACGATCAGTTTCATGATCATCCGCTCGGGCCGGCCGGAAAGCGTCGCTTTCAGTGGTCGGAACTGCGCGCGGTATACTTCGAGCTCACTGTGCCGCTTGCCCGCCTCTTCTTCCGACAGGCCGACGGTGCCAATCTCGGGCTGTGAGAAGACGGCGGTGGGGATGAGTTCATGGTCCGGCCGGGTCGGATTGTTCTTGTACTCGGTCTCGATGAAGCACATCGCTTCGTGAATCGCCACCGGCGTCAGTTGTACTCGATTGGTGACATCACCGAGAGCATAGATATTTTCGACATTGGTACGGGAATAATCGTCGACGATGATGGCGCCGCGCTCGTCGACGGCTACGCCGGCTGCCTCGAGACCGAGACCTTCCGTATTCGGATCGCGCCCGAGGGCCAGCATGACGACATCGGCCTGCAGCGTGCCGCTGTTCAGCGTCTCCAGCACCAGTCCATCGTCGGCCTTGGAAACCTGCCGCAGCGTATCGTGGCAGAGGATGCGGATGCCCTTGGCGACCATTGCCTCGTGCAGGCCCCGCCTCAGATCCTCGTCGAAGCGAGACAGGATTTCGGCGCCACGATAGATCAGTGTCGTCGCCACGCCGAGACCATGGAAGATATTGGCGAATTCGACGGCGATGTAACCGCCGCCTGCGATCACGATCGATTTTGGCAGTTCCTCGAGATGAAAGGCGTCATTGGAGGAAATGCAAAGCTCGTGTCCGGGAAGCGCGACATGCGGGTTCGGGCGTCCGCCGGTCGCGATCACGATCGTCTTGGCCGTCACCGTCTGCCCTGTTTTCACGAGCCGCAGCGTATGGGCATCGACGAGTTCGGCGCGCGTTTCCAGGATCTCGGCATTGGCGCCGGCGAGCCCCTTCTTGTAGAGGCCTTCCAACCGCGCGATTTCCGCATCCTTGGCGGCGACCAGCTTCTTCCAATCGAAGCTGCTTCGGCCGACCGTCCAGCCGAAACCCGCTGCATCCTCGAAGTGCTCGTGGAACTGCGAAGCATAGACGAAGAGTTTCTTCGGCACGCAGCCGCGGATGACGCAGGTGCCGCCATAGCGGTATTCCTCGGCGATCGCCACCTTCTTGCCGAGCGAGGCGGCAACGCGCGCAGCGCGCACGCCTCCGGAACCACCGCCGATGACGAAAAGGTCGTAATCATAGGAAGACATAAGAAGCTCCGGAAGGGAATCGCAGGAAGGACGTTCCTGATATAGGGGCGATCGTCACGAAAACAAAAGCCCCGCTCCCGCGTCTTCCTGTACTCCATTGCCGAATATTGGCCGGAATCTGACCCGGTCACCGTTTACGGTTGACCCCGTCGACGGAGGCTGGCAGGCAATGCACGAGACTGAAAGGATGCCGGAGCAAAAGATGGATCAAACTCTCTTCGCCAACCTGTGCAAGGCCGGCAAATTCAAGGAAGCGCTGAACCTCGCCATCCAGGGCCACGAGAACGAGAAATTTACGCCGAGCCGCTTTGCCATGGACAAGAAAACCGGACTGCCGATCTTCTACCGCGGCAACAAACGCGTGGAGCCGGATGAGACTGGCATGTGGCGATTGGCCAAGAGTTCCAAGGATTGGGGCTGATCGCCAGCAGCGTGTTTGGCTCTCGGGGATTTGCGGCCGTCAGCCGGTAACGCGGAAACCCGTCAGCATATCCTCAAGTTCAGCCGTTTCCGTCTCTATGCTTGAGACCGATGCCCCTGCAGGACCACGCTTCAAGCACTCCAACATCGTCGAGATCGCGCTACCGGCTCCGGCGATCAGAGCGGTGACGGATCCGTCCGCTTCATTGCGCACCCAACCCGTTACTCCGAGCTGCAAGGCCTGATCGCGTGTCCACAGGCGAAAACCGACACCTTGGACTCTGCCCGATATCCGCACTCGCACTGCCTCGTAATGATCGGACATGTAGCCTCACCAAGAGCTCGCCGCTATTGCCGGATCCATCATAACAAAAAAGCCCGGGCGATGCCGGGCTTTTGCAAATTCGATGAGGCAGGCCTTACTGCTGGGCAGCGGGAGCCGGAGCAACCGGGCTGTCGGTCGCCGGTGGCGGTGCCTTGATGACCTTGGACAGCTCGGCGTTGCTCTGCTTTTCCAGGTCGCGCGAAATGCCCTGGGCCCAGATATCCGCGGCCTTGGCTGTCTCGCGCGAGGCGACCGGGCCGTCCTTCAGCAGCTTCTTGCCGACGTCGGACGTGTAGAAGGCGGCGATCGCCTTCAGCTCATCGACCGTGAAGGCCTTGGCGTATGTAAGTGCTGCTTCCTTCTCGAGATCGCCGCGGCGCGGCGCCAGTGCCAGCGCCTGCGCATCAACGGTCGACGAGATGATGTCCTGGTAGTTCGGCGAATCCTGGATCAGGCCGGCCTTCAGGCGTTCGGCAAGACCGGGCAGGATATTGTCGAACTGGGCCGTAGCACCGATCGCGTCGATCGCCGCGCGCGCAGCCTTCAGCTGCTCTTCGGAAACTTCCTGCGCCTTGACGGCGGAGCCGAAGGCAAGACCGGAAAGAACCACGGTCGCAGCGGCAAGACGGCCAAGACCTGCAATGTTCATCATGAGTGTATGCTCCTGTTATCTGTTTGCCTGCAGCGTGCGCGCACCCGCAGGACCGGCAATGATCGCAAGTGCCGCCATATTGATGAAGAGCCCGTGTTCGACGACGCCGGGTATGGAATTCAGCTCGCTCGACAGCGCCTCTGCATCAGGAATGCGGCCAAAAAATGCATCGATGATGTGATGGCCGCCGTCCGTGGTAAACTCTCCGTCACCGGATTGGCGCAGGCTGAGTTCGCCGGAAAGGCCGAGCCGGGCCGCAACTTTTTCGATTGCCATCCGCGTCGAGACGAGGCCGAACGGATTGACCTCGATCGGCAGCGCAAAGGCGCCGAGTGTCTCGACCAGCTTGCTCTCGTCAGCGATGACGATCATCCTCTGCGAAGCCGCAGCGACGATCTTCTCGCGCAGCAGCGCGCCGCCGCCGCCCTTGATCAGCCTGAGCGCCGGATCGATCTCATCGGCGCCGTCGACCGTCATATCGAGAGCCGGCAGCTCGTCAAGCGACTTTAGCGGAACACCGAGCTCGACACAGAGGCGCGCCGTTCGTTCGGACGTCGGAACACCTTCGACCTGGAAGCCGCCTGCGACCTTCTCCGCCAGCAGGCGGACGAATTCTTCCGCCGTACTCCCGGTTCCAATGCCGAGACGCATCCCGCTTTCGACATGGGCGAGCGCGGCCTCGGCGGCCTTGATCTTCATTTCGCGGGCATCCATGCGCCGCCAGCTCCGAATTATTGCGTTGGATGTGCTGTTTACACGGCTCGCCTGGCAAACGAAAGTCAAAATCATCACGGAAAATGAAAAGCCGAAACAAACGCCTGCGGCCTTCCCGCTAATCCTCAGGCCGTTGCTTTCCGTCGCGCGATCGCCTACCTCAGGAGCAATATCATCGTTCTCGGGAATGACGCGTCTTTCCCAGGAATGACACCTCGTCGATCGAACGCCGCTCGCAAGACGCCCATCGCACAAAGAGGCAAACCCTTGACCCCTGCCCCCGCTCCGCTCGTCGTCTTCGATCTCGACGGCACCCTTCTCGACACCCATGCCGATCTGGTCGAAAGCCTGAATCATACGGTCGCAGCCCTCGGCCTCGACCCGGTCAGTTATGACGATCTTACCCATCTCGTCGGCCAGGGCGCGCGGGTTATGATCGAGCGCGCCTGCCGGCTGCGCGGCCATTCGCTCGCTGGAGACGACCTGCCGCTGCTGGTGGAACGCTTCGTCGCCCATTATGCAGGCAACATGCCCGGCCATACGGAACCCTATCCCGGTCTGGTCGCCGCCATGAACCGCCTGAAATCCGCTGGCTACCGCCTCGCCGTCTGCACCAACAAGATGGAGAGCCTCGCGCTCGGCCTACTCGACAAGCTCGACCTCCACAGCTATTTCGAAGCAGTCACCGGCGGCGACACCTTCCAATACCGCAAACCCGACGCCCGCCATCTCACCGGCACCATCGAGCGCGCCGGCGGCGATATTTCCCGAACCGTGATGATCGGCGACAGCATCAACGATATCGCCGTGGCCAGAAACGCCGCCGTGCCGTCGATCGCCGTGCCTTTCGGCTATTCGGATGTACCGGTCTCAAGCCTCGATCCGGATGTCATCATCACCCACTACGATGAACTGACGCCGGAACTGGTGGAGAGATTGCTGCGGGAGTTTGCGGAGAAGATTGCTGTTTGAGTTCTCCGCTCGCCTATCCTCCCTCATTCCTGTGCTTGTCAAAGGAATCCAGCCGGCTTCCGTCCGCAAGCCGATAAGACTTTAGAGTCGGGAACAATACGCGCGACTTGCTGGGGAGATCGCTGGCAGCAGCGGAACCATGTACCGACAGGCTGCGATTCTTCCGCCGCGTGGAAACGCGTCTGCTGGATTCCTGTGACAAGCATAGGAATGAGGGACGAGTTTGTGGCGCCAATCTGCCAAGGCTCACTACTCACAACCTCAAAAACAAAACGGGCGGCCCGAAAACCGCCCGTCAAACCATCACAAAATTAGGCGTCAGATCTGCGCCCCACGCGCCTTGGTCGTCGCATCGAAAGCCTTGTCGACATAGGCGTCACGGCCGTAGACGTCGTCGAAATACTCCACCACGCCATCCTTGTTCGGCCAGGCGGTGAAATAGGAGACGTAGACCGGGATCTTCTGCGGCACCTTCACCGCATGATTCTGGCCGCTCGCGATCTGCTTGGCGACATCGTCCGCCGTCGTGCCGAGCACGGCGGCTGCCATCGCGCGCGGATTGGCAAGGCGCACGCAGCCGTGGCTCAGCGCTCGCATGTCGCGCTTGAAGAAGCTCTTCGAGGGCGTATCGTGCATATAGATCGCGTGGCTGTTCGGGAACAGGATCTTCAGTTCGCCGAGGGCGTTATCGCCGCTTGGCGGCTGGCGCACCGAAACATTCGCGGTCGAGCCGTACCAGTCGACGCTGGACGAGGCGACAGCATGGCCATTCACCTCAACCTCATAACCGAGCTGATCGAGGTAGTTGGGGTCCGAGCGCAGCTTCGGCAGCATTTCGTTGATGATGATCGACTGCGGCACGCCCCAGAACGGGTTGAACTCCACCGTCTCGATCTCGTCGTTGAAGAAATAGGTCTGGTTGTTCTTGCCGCCGACCACCACGCGCATCGACAGCTGCTCCTTGCCGTCATTATGGTAATAGGCCATGTAGGCCGGCTGATTGATCATGACGTAGCGGGAACCAAGATCTTCCGGCAGCCAGCGCACCTGTTCCATGGCAACGACGAGCTTGTCGATCTTCGAGGCATTGGTGTCGCCGCCGGTCATGGCGCGCACCGTCGCCTGGCCGATGACGCCATCTGGCTTCAGACCGTGCTCTTTCTGGAAGTCCTCGACCAGCGAGACGATGTCGGGCGAATAGTCGCTGCCGCCGGCGTAGGCTGCAAACGTCGCCGCGTGATCAGTCTTCAACGTCTCGGACCCGTGCTTCTGCAGCGCCTTGACGATATTGGCGATCTCGGACGAGCTGTCGCCGGGTCTGAGCAGCCCTTGGAGCGAAATGACGACCTGCTCCTCATTGCTATCCGCGGCGCGAAGCTTGGCCAGCTCCGCCTTCAGCGCCTCGAACTGCGCGCTATCTGGCGACCGGCTGGCGATATAGGCGCCGGCATTCGGGCTCATGCGGGCAAGCTTCAGCACCGGCGCCAGATTGACCGCCTTGCGCTGGAAATCGTGATAACCCGAAATCTTGTTCGGATCGATGCGGCCGCGGACCGTGTCCTGCACGAAGGCAAGCACCTTGGCCGAAAGTTCCAGCTCGAATTGCGTCAGCGCCCGGTCACGCGCGGCAGGATCAGGATTGGCCGGATCGACCGCCGGCGCCTGCACGGCGTAATCGGCAGGGTCGAGGCCCACGGAAGCCGCATCGGCCAGCGCCGCCATTGCCGACTGGGCGCGTTCGCTGATCTGGTTGCCGTCGACCCAGACGAGCGGATTACGGCTATCGCTGTAATAGGTTTCGAGTGCCTTGGCGACGTCGGAATTGGCGCGAACCTTGGCCTGCGCCAGGAAACGGCGCTGCACCACCGGTTCGGAATCGCCCGCCGGCGAAACCTCAGCAACCGCACCAGTGACGATCGGATCGGCGAACTTGCTGGTATCGACGAACTGCAGGGCTTCGGTCTTGTAGGTATAATAACGCGGACCGCTCACCTTCGGCAGCGGCGCCTCCGGGTCAAGTCCGCCAAGCGATCCACCTTCGCCGCCACGCGGCGCCACACGCCCGGGCGGCATCTGATCCATGAAAATGGTGCTCTGGGTCCGCTGCCTGTCGCCGCGAAGCATATCCATCAGCGTATAGGCATGCGCGGGAGCGGCCATCATTGCCAGACCGCAGGAAACTGCCAATGCGGATACCGCGCTTTTCAAAACGAACGTCATATATATTCCAGTCCCGATGTCATGCTGTTCTCAGCTCAAATCCCGCGAAACTCAAGCAGCGTAGGGCCTCATTGATCAGAAACCGGCCTTCGCCGCCAGCGCCGGCGGACTCAATTTCATGTGAGAGGAATCCTGCGCGGCGCCGCACAGCAGTTCACACAAAATTATGAAATTATTAGTTAATTTTTTACCGAATTTTCGCCGCCGGACCAGTGTGGCAAAAACGCGCCGATGCATAAAATTTCCAACGTGGCCGAAAAAGCACGCCGCCCGGCAGGCACAAACATGACTGTGATCATCAATATTTCGCACGGCATTCGGTTTTCTTGCTCTGGTTTCCAACCTATAAGACCACATCTTTCGAAGATGCCAGAAAACAGCATGTGACAGGAAGGCAAGGCTCATGACCGCAACCCGCACCGAAACCGATACTTTTGGCCCCATCGAAGTCGCCGCCGACCGATATTGGGGCGCCCAGGCGCAGCGTTCGCTCGGCAATTTCAAGATCGGCTGGGAAAAGCAGCCGCTGTCGATCCTTCGCGCGCTCGGCATCGTCAAACAGGCGGCCGCCCGCGCCAACATGTCGCTCGGCCAGCTCGATCCGGCGCTGGGCAACGCCATCGTCGATGCCGCCCAGGAAGTGATCGACGGCAAGCTCGACGACCATTTTCCGCTGGTCGTCTGGCAGACCGGCTCCGGCACGCAATCCAACATGAACGCCAATGAAGTCATCTCCAATCGTGCCATAGAAATGCTCGGCGGAGTCATGGGTTCCAAAAAGCCTGTGCACCCGAACGATCACGTTAATATGAGCCAGTCGTCGAACGACACCTACCCGACGGCCATGCACATCGCCTGCGCCGAGCGGATCGCTCACCACCTGCTGCCCTCACTGAAGCACCTGCATGCCGCCCTCGACATGAAGGTCACCGAGTTCAGCCATATCATCAAGATCGGCCGCACCCATACTCAGGATGCCACACCACTGACGCTCGGCCAGGAATTTTCCGGCTACGCCGCCCAGCTCGGCTCGGCCATCAAGCGCATCGAGATGACCCTGCCCGGCCTCTGCGAACTCGCCCAGGGCGGCACCGCCGTCGGCACCGGCCTCAACGCGCCGGTCGGCTTTGCCGAGAAAGTCGCCGAGGAGATCGCCGACATCACCGGCATGCCCTTCGTTAGCGCGCCGAACAAATTCGAGGCGCTCGCCTCCCATGACAGCATGGTGTTCAGCCACGGCGCCATCAATGCGGCGGCTGCCGCTCTCTTCAAGATCGCCAACGACATCCGCCTGCTTGGCTCCGGCCCGCGCGCCGGCCTGGGGGAGCTGGCGCTGCCGGAAAACGAGCCCGGCTCCTCGATCATGCCCGGCAAGGTGAACCCCACCCAATGCGAAGCCCTGACGCAGGTCTGCATCCACATCTTCGGCAACCACGCCGCACTGACCTTCGCCGACAGCCAGGGCCATTTCGAGCTCAACGTCTACAATCCGATGATGGCCTATAACTTCCTGCAGTCGGTGCAGCTGCTCGCAGACGCCGCCGTCTCCTTCACCGACAACTGCGTCGTCGGCATCGAGGCGCGCGAGGACAACATCAAGGCCGGCCTCGAACGCTCACTGATGCTGGTCACCGCCCTCGCCCCCAAGATCGGCTACGACGCCGCCGCCAAGATCGCCAAAACGGCGCACAAGAACGGCACGACGCTGAAGGAAGAGGCACTTGCCAGCGGACTGGTGACATCGGAAGAATATGACGCGATCGTGCGTCCGGAGACGATGATCGGGCCGAAGTAATCGGTTAAGGAGGTCTGCTCCTCTTCTCCACTCGTTCCTTCTTCTCCATGGTCGAAGCAAGAGGGAGCGGGCAAGTTTGGCACTTGCTCCCTCATTCCTGTGACGAGCACAGGAATGAGGGGGTGAGTAGGCGCCCTCATATTTCTTGCCATCGCGGTCGCCCCTGCTGGCATCGGACGGGGAACCCCGCACGACATCAGACAAGCCTCAAACCAACAGCGAAAAATTGTCCATCACCACAGAATTGCCCATGAAGTCGAAGCGGATTTCTTCGATGTCTTCGAGATTGACCTCGAGATTGGGCCCGGTAACCTCGAGCTCCTGTTGATAGACGATCTGGCCGTCGTTCAGGGCAGTGAGCGTCAGATGAAAGGGCGATGCCGACAGTTCGGCGATCGAGACGCTCTGAAAGGTGAACTCCCCGCCATCGACCATTTTCAAGCTTACGGGCGCCGAGCCGGGGGATAAAACGGTGTCGCTGAAACCGTCTTCGGTGATGGCGTCGACGCCCGGAATGGTATCGTAGACAATGCCGTTCAGAAGCGTCACATCGTGGCTGCCGTTCACGGAGAGCGCAAAGCCCCGATAATTGGGGAGAGAGAAATTATCCGCCCTCGATAAGACGCCCATATCATCGAAATCCAGGACTTCGTGGTATTTTTCGCCTTCGTTGACGCCGTCGATCGCAAGGGTCAACACGCCGAGGTCCGTGCCCCCCGAGCCGTCGGACATCTTGTAACTCAGTTTTTCGATGAGCTGATCGGACTTCCCTAAATTCTTCACCACATCCAGCGTGGTATCCAGCTCATATGTGAAGTGACCGTCAGGCTTCACCTTGAAGGTTCCGTACTTGCCCTGAATGATCGTTTCGTGGTCAGGCCCATGTTTGGCGTCGATACGGACGCCATTGACGAAGCGAACATACATGTCCGCACCTTCGGGATCGCTGGCGAGGCGCAGCAGATCGCCCCTGATCCAGTCATGTTCGAAAAAAACCAGAAGGTCGTCGACAGCAGTTGGCTTTGCATTTGTCATTGGAAGCCCCGGCAGGTTAACGCTGCCGAGAATATGAACTGGGCTTGAATTGAAGGCAACCTGAAGTCGGTTGTTTCGCGACAAATGTCGAGTTCTCCCTTGTTTCACTCTCTTATTGCGTGCAACGGGCGGGTTGCAAAACGTGGCACGACATGGCTCCAACTCCACACTCCGCCGTTCCCAATTGCATTTGCATCGCAGCAGATTTAGACCGGTTCCAATTTCAGCGACGCCCACCAGAAAGGTCACTTGGATGGCTGACGATCTCTTCCCCCTCGGCGAGGATGCCACCCCCTACCGCAAGATCAGCAGCGACTACGTCTCGGCCGACAGCTTCAAGGGTCAGGAAATTCTGACGGTCGATCCCGAGGGCATCCGGCTGCTTGCCGAAACTGCCTTTGCCGACATCAACCACCTGCTGCGCCCCACGCATCTGAAGCAGCTTGCCGCCATCCTCGACGACCCTGAAGCGACCGACAATGATCGTTTCGTCGCCTACGATCTGCTGAAGAACGCCAATATCGCCGCCGGCGGCGTGCTTCCGATGTGCCAGGACACCGGCACGGCGATCATCATGGGCAAGAAGGGCCGCAGGGTCTGGACGGAGGGCGGTGATGCGGCGGCGCTTTCGAAAGGCGTGCTCGACGCTTATGAAAAGAAGAACCTGCGTTATTCGCAGCTCGCGCCGATCAAGATGTTCGAAGAGAAGAACACCAGGAACAACCTGCCGGCTCAGATCGATATTTATCAGGAAGGCACCGACTCTTACGACTTCCTCTTCGTCGCCAAAGGTGGCGGTTCGGCCAACAAGACATTCCTCTATCAGGGCACGCCCTCGCTCCTGACCCATGACCAGATGATCGACTTCCTTAAGGAGAAGATTCTGACGTTGGGGACGGCAGCCTGTCCCCCCTACCATTTGGCGATCGTCATCGGCGGCACCTCGGCCGAGATGAACCTGAAGACGGTCAAGCTCGCCTCGACCCGTTATCTCGACGCGCTGCCGACCGAAGGCTCCGAGAGCGGGCATGCCTTCCGCGACGTCGAAATGGAAAAGGAAATCCACAAGCTGACGCAGCAGATGGGCGTCGGCGCCCAGTTCGGCGGCAAGTATTTCTGTCATGACGTGCGTGTCATCCGCCTGCCCCGCCACGGCGCCTCGCTGCCGATCGGCCTCGGCGTCTCCTGTTCCGCCGATCGCCAGGCCAAGGGCAAGATCACGCGCGACGGCATTTTCGTGGAGCAGCTCGAAACCGATCCGTCGAAATACATGCCCGAGATCGACGAGGCGAAACTGTCGGAATCGACCGTGCATATCGACCTCAACAAGCCGATGGCCGAAGTGCTCACCGAACTCTCCAGGCATCCGGTCAAGACGCGCCTTTCGCTGACCGGCACCATTATCGTCGCCCGCGACCTCGCTCATGCCAAGATCCGCGATCGCCTGGAAAAGGGCGAAGGCATGCCCGATTACCTGAAAAATCACCCGGTCTACTATGCCGGTCCCGCCAAGACACCGGCCGGCTATGCCTCCGGCTCCTTCGGCCCAACGACGGCCGGCCGCATGGACAGCTACGTCGACCAGTTCCAGTCCTTCGGCGGCTCGCTGGTGATGCTCGCCAAGGGCAACCGATCGCGCGCCGTGCGCGAAGCCTGCAAGAAACATGGCGGCTTCTACCTGGGTTCGATCGGCGGCCCCGCCGCCCGTCTCGCCAAGGACTGCATCCGCAAGGTCGAAGTGCTGGAATATCCCGAGCTCGGCATGGAAGCAGTCTGGAAGATCGAGGTGGAAGATTTTCCCGCCTTCATCGTCATCGACGATAAGGGCAATGATTTCTTCCAGGAATTGAATTTGGGATAATCGTCTGGTGTGGTCTTCGAAGGCAGGTGAAGGGCAACTGACGGCTTGCCGTCAAGCCCCTGTCCGCCTGCCGGAGAAGGTGCCGCACGCCTTTCAGATATTTGCGCGCTCACTGAATATCTCCAGCGCTTGTCACATCTCCATCATCACCCACCCCAGGATCTCCGTCCGAATGCGCAAGGCGAGACCGGTGTGCTCCAGCAGCACGGCGCCCCCTGCGAAGACGGTGAAAACGAGGATGGCGAAGAAATGGCGCGGGACCTTTCCATAATCTCACGTCCTGATTTTCTGGCAGTATTTCAGGTTTGCCGGTGAAAATTGTCATTCCGCAATATGCATACGAAATAGGAGACAACCAAACTTGCTGTCGACAAGATGAATACGATCTTCAACCAGAAAAGATGTGTAAGTTTTTTAAATACGCCTCCCGCGCAACGGGTATACACTGTCCCGATGAAGATGCATTTTTCCATGAAGAATCAGAGACCTGCCTGAAGTATAGACCCACTGCGAAGTTTTCATATGTAATCTTTGGTATATATCGCTTTAATCTTTTCCCAAGAAATTTAAGCTAACAAATAAATATTGCCTTCGAAAAAATGAGGAGTTTGCCGAATGAATACGGCTGTCGCGCCCAAGGTGCAGGTTCCCGACGTAGCGGGCCAGATCACCTATGCCATGCGCTCGATGGGCGTTGCGCCGATACCCCGCAATTACGAACTCTTCTACGAAGCCTATATCGGCTCCAATCCGGCCCTCACCCGCGAACTCGCAGCTCTCGGCAGCCAGGCGACACAGGCCGAACTCGATGCGCTGGGCGCGCAGTATTTCACCAGCACCCCCGTACGCGTTTTCGACGATGCCCATACGCGCATATCAGGCGAACTCGACGGCCTGCTGCGGATACTGAGGCAGGAGCAAAGTTCGCTCGAAAGCTATACAAGGCTGCTCGGCGAGACTCATAAGCGCATCACCTCCAAAAGCAATGCCAGCGTCGAACTGATCGAAAGCGCTATCGAACTTTTGAGCCAGGCGACCGGCGATACCATGGCGCATGGCGAACGTACCGTCGAGGACGTTGTCCAGCGCTCGCAGGAGATGGACCAGGTCCGAAAGGAACTCGACGAATACAAGCGCATTGCCAACACCGATTCGCTGACGCGCCTTTCCAACCGTCGCGCCTTCGACGACCGGCTGGCAGCGGTCTTCAACAATCCCGGCATGCGGCCGATAACGGCCCTGCTGCTCGCCGACATCGACAATTTCAAGAAGATAAACGACACCTACGGCCATCCTGTCGGCGACAAGATCCTGGCCACCGTCGCTTCCGTCATCCGCAGCAATGTCCGGCGAGATGTCTTTGTCGCCCGTGCCGGCGGCGAGGAATTTGCCCTGATCATCGAGGGCAACACGGCCGAGGAAGTGACGGCGATCGCCGAACGCATCCGCCGCACGTTGGAAACCACGCCGTTCAAGAATTCCCGGACCCGGGTGAATTACGGCCCGATCACTGTTTCGATCGGCATCTGCATGGCCTCGAATGCCGAGGATGCCGGCGAACTCTACAGCAAGACCGACATCGCGCTGTACGGCGCCAAGCACGCCGGCCGCAACTGCATCGTCCTCTATCAGGATGGCATGCAGAAGGACTTCAGCAAGAGCTGGCTGATCTACAAGGCTTGACGCTGAACCCTCATGATAGGGCACGCTGTCGCCACTAGGTGACAACCCTTCTTTCGTCATGCTCGGGCTTGTCTCGAGCATCTGCCGCCAGTGCAGCAGCTCCTCGGCAAAGGCCAAGGATGACGTCGATTAAAGGGCGAGCTTTGTCAAAACTGCACCGTCGCAATGAGATGACAGTGTTTACCACATCGTCTTCGCCGCCCGTCCCGGCCATTCCCGGTCGTAGGTTTCCTGATCGAAATCGCTGACGGCGGCCTTCAGCATCTGGCCCGGCGTCGGCAAGTTCGCCGGATCGGTGAAATGCGCAGCGTTCCACAGTTCGGCCCGCATCACCGCTCGCGCGCACTGGAAATAGACCTCGTCGATCGAGATGACGACGACGGTGCGTGGATGTTTGCCGTCCATTTCGAAACTCGAAAGCAGTATCTCGTCATTTGAAACGACACCGCGGCCATTGATACGCATCGTCGTGTTCGAGCCGGGGATCAGGAACATCAGCGCAAGCCGAGGGTCGCGCACGATGTTGGAGAGCGAATCCACGCGATTGTTGCCGCGCCAATCCGGCAGATGCAGCGTCTCGTCGTCGACAACGCGAACTACGCCACCGAGATCGCCGCGTGGCGAACAATCGAGCCCTTCCGGGCCTACGGTCGCCAGTGCCGCAAACGGCGAGCTTTCGATCATCTGGCGATAGAGCGGCGTCAGCCGCTGGGTCACCTTGTCGACCGAGGCCTGCGACAGCCCGGCGCCATAGATCGTATTGAGCTCTTCGATGCTGCTGATGATTTTCATGAAGCGTCCCGCCGCGGCTGATCTTTGCCACGGACGCTACAATGCCGCGCGCCTCGCCGGAAGCTCAAAAAACGGAATGATCTCTGCATCTTTTTTGATGCTTTCGCCGGCGTCCTCGTCCGCGTCGCCTTTAAGAAAGGCCGCGATCGCACCGAGCACGGGAGCCGCGCCGACGATGCGCCGGTGACCGAAGCCGTTCGCCCAGAACAGCCGCACAGTCTCGCCCGCCGCGTCATAACGCCTGGCGTGGGCCGGCGACACCTCTTTGTCGTCCTCGGCGTGGATGACGAGCACAGGCCAACCAAGCATGCCGGCCGTCTCGCTAGCTTCGAAATCCTCGAGTCTCCGCCCAGTGACACGATGGACTTCATTCTCCAGCGCAGCCTGCGCAGCCGGGTGAAGCCCGATCATCCGGCCGAAATCGGTAAAGAGCCAGGCCATGTCGCTCGGCGCGCCGATCAGCACCAGTCGCTCGCAGATGGCCGGCGCCGCATCGGGAATCAGGCCTGCCGCCGAGACCATCAGTACTGCGCCCCCGAAGGAATGGCCGATTGCAGCGTCGAATGCACCGAACCGCTCTCCTGCCGCTGCGACTGCCTGGACAGCAAGTCCCATATGTAGGAAGCGCCCGCCCGCCCGCCCGTGACCGGGAAAATCGAGCGCCACCACCTCGGCGCCCGTCGCCGCCAGCACCGAAACGAGATCTGTCATATAGACGGCGCTCGAGCCCCAGCCATGTGTGACGAGGTAGCGCTTGCGCTGGCCGATTGGCCCTCCGTTCAGGCGATAAGCATGCGCCTTGGCGCCGCCGGCGAGCCTGAGCACGAAACGTTCCGCGCCGGCAAGCCGTGCCGCACCAGCAGCATACGCTGCCTTCGCCTTTTCGCCCGTCGGCCGTCGCGATGGTGTGCGGCAGAACAGCAGGAATGCCGCCCTGCCCGCCAGCCGCGGCGAAATCGTCTGCAGAAGCCGGAATCCGAGGCGGGTGACCTTAAGCGCGAAATTTGCCATAGTGGGAATCCAAAAGACTGTTCAACACTGAACAATAAAGTGCAACGATGAACAAAAATCAATCCCTTCCCTGGGATCATCCGCGTTTTCGCAGCTGGATTGCGGTGGCGCGCGCCTGTCAGCTCATGCAACAGTCCCTGGCGCGCTCGCTTGCCGATCTCGACATCAAGCCGCCGCATCTCGATATCCTCGTGAATCTCTACCGTTTCGAGGCCATCTCGCAGCAGGAACTGGCGCGCAAGCTCCTCGTCGGCCGCTCCAATATGAGCATGCTCTTACCGCAGATGGAAAGGCGCGGGCTGATCGAGCGGCGCGGCGACGAGCGTGACAAGCGGGTGCTGCGCCTTTATCTCACCGGAGAAGGCCGCAAAGTAACCGAGGCAGCGATGGCGATCCAGACCGATCTCATCGAGCGCACGCTCTCCGACGAGCCGATCGAGCAATGCACGGCGACCGCCACCTCGATGGAGCGCATCATCGCCGTGCTGCTGAAAGATCTGCGCGATGACGGGTGATGATCAATGCAGCGACGGTGCCGTCGACGCGCCGCTCAGCGATCGGTACTCCCAGGCGGCGACGATGATCAGCACCAGCGTCGCCAGAATACCCAGCAGATAGATCTCGATGAAGGGGGCCACGAAGGCCAGCAGGACCACAAGCACGAGGCCGGCAAGATGCGACAGCGGTATCTGACCGCTAGTCGCGCCCTTGAACCAGAGATTGCCGACGAGGAACAGGCCGGAGCCGCCGAGCACCGCCGCGGCGACGCCGAAATCGCCCGTCTCGTGCGGATGCGAGAACATGAATTCGACCGCCACCGCATGCACGATGATGCCGGCCAGAATCGGAATATGCCCATAGGTGAAGGCCTGCCGGGCCAAGGCACCCGGCGTTTCCTCATGCTCAATGCGATGAGCTGCGCGCCCGTGGCCGAAGCGGAAATAGAGCCACCACATGGTGACGGTGCCAACGAAGCCGGTGACGAAGACGATGCTCGTCAGTCCTGAGATCGGCAACTCGGAAAAGGTACGGCCGGAAACGAGGATCGCTTCGCCGAGGCAGATAATAACGAAGAGCGCGCAGCGCTCGGCCATGTGCGCGCCGGACACGTCCCAGTCGCTTGGAACCGAACGGCCGAGCCCCGGCACTGCAAAGCCTGCGGCTGGCCCGGCATATTCAATAGCAAGCGCAATCATCCAGACAATCAACCTGGCTTCATGCTCGAGCAAGCCACCGGCGATCCAGAAGACGCCGGCCGCCGCTAGCCAGCTTGTGATGCGCACGAAATTCAGCGTATTGGCCCGGTCGACGCGGGTCATCGCGTAGGTCGTAAACAATGAGCGTCCGACCTGCATCGCCGCATGGGCCCCGGCAAAGAGCAATCCCTTGTCTCCGAAGGCCTCGGGGATGGAGGCGGAAAGCACCAGCCCGAGCATCATCAGCACCACCAGCATGCCACGCACCGGCATCCTGTCGGGATCGAGCCAATTCGTCACCCAGGCGGTGAAGATCCACACCCACCAGACGGCGAAGGTCATCAGCGCCGCTTCGACGGCGCCGAGCGGCGTATAATGAGCGGCGAGCGCATGCGAAAGCTGCGAGATCGAAAAGACGAAGACCAGGTCGAAGAACAGTTCAAGGAAGGTCACCTTGCTGCCGGCGGCGCTGCCCTTGGCGCGCAGCCAGTTCTTCCTATTCGCTTTCGCCATGTGTCCCCCGGTGGCCATGTATTGAAATTCAGCGCGGCTTTTCCGCCGTGTCGCGGTTCATGCCCTTTTCCCGAAGCTCGTCCTCATAGGCCGAAAACAGCTCTGCCCCCCGTTCGCCCAGTTCGCGCAGGTAGGTCCAGGTGTAGATACCGGTATCGTGCATGTCGTCGAAACCGATTCGAACCGCATAATTGCCGGTCGGCGTCATCGAGATGATCGCGACATTGCGTTTGCCCGGCACCGTCACCTTCTGTCCCGGCCCGTGGCCCTGCACCTCGGCAGACGGTGACAGAACGCGCAGGAGTTCGGCCGAAAGATCGAATCTCTGGCCGTCGTTGAAGGTCACCACCAGCCGCTGCCGGTCCTTTGAAACGCGAAGTTCGCTCGGCCAGATATCGTTCATCTCTATCACCCTCTTTCCCTTGGAGAAGTAGGCGTTCGGCTTTTTCGAGGCAAGCGCAAATTAGCGTGTGCGAAATCCGTTTCCCTTGACGGGGCAATCACATATGCACAAATAGAAACATGTCGCTTGAAAACGGCCGGGGTTCGGCTTGGCGCGCTACAATCGCGCCGCGGAGGAATTGGTGAATACGAGAGTGGGAACGATAGGCAGCGCATCGCCGCTCAAGGCAGATGCACATCCGATGATCGATCCTTTCGGCCGGACGGTCACCTATCTCCGCGTCTCCGTCACGGACCGCTGCGACTTCCGCTGCACCTATTGCATGGCGGAGAATATGACCTTTCTGCCGAAGAAGGATCTCTTGACGCTCGAAGAGCTCGACCGTCTCTGTTCCGCCTTCATCGCCAAGGGTGTCAGCAAGATCAGGCTGACCGGCGGCGAGCCGCTGGTGCGCAAGAACATCATGTATCTGGTGCGCAAGCTCGGCGAAAAGATCGGTTCCGGCCTCGACGAACTGACGCTGACGACCAACGGCTCGCAGCTTTCCCGCCATGCCGCCGAACTTTATGATTGCGGCGTGCGCCGCATCAACGTCTCGCTCGATACGCTCGATCCCGACAAATTCCGTAAGATCACCCGCTGGGGCGATTTCGACAAAGTCATGGAAGGCATCGACGCGGCGCAGAAAGCCGGTCTGAAGATCAAGCTCAATGCCGTGGCGCTGAAGAATTTTAACGATGCCGAGGTTCCCGATCTCTTGCGCTTCGCCCATGGCCGCGGCATGGACCTCACCGTCATCGAAACCATGCCGATGGGCGAGATCGAAGAGGACCGCACCGATCAATACCTGCCGCTCTCCGAGCTGCGCGCCGATCTCGAACGTCAGTTCACGCTAACTGACATAGATTACCAGACCGGCGGCCCGGCGCGTTACGCCAGGGTTGCCGAGACCGGCGGCCGTCTCGGCTTCATCACACCGATGACCCATAATTTCTGCGAAAGCTGCAACCGCGTCCGGCTCACCTGCACCGGCACGCTCTATATGTGCCTCGGCCAGAACGACGCCGCGGATCTCCGCGCCGCACTCCGCGCCACCGAAGACGACGCCCTCCTCCACGCCGCCATCGACGAAGCCATCACCCGCAAGCCCAAAGGCCACGACTTCATTATCGACCGGACTCATAATCGTCCCGCTGTGGCCCGGCATATGAGTGTCACTGGCGGGTGATGTTTGACGAGAAAGCCCATCCACCCTCATTCCTGTGCCTGTCACAGGAATCCAATGCGTCCAAGTCCTTGGGCGCGAGAGAGTCCCTTCCTGTGATAGGGGTCATTCACGGCTGGCGGCGCTCAGCGCCCTCCCCATCACCCAGGCTTACGCGCACAAATCGCAAACCGCTCCTGCATCATCCGCTCCAGCCCGCGCAGGAACGGCATCTTGCGCGCCTGCGCCCAATGAATATCGCCAAGCTTGCGGTCGACCACAATCTCCACGAAGCCGGCCTTGCTGAGAAGATCGACGATCGCTTCGGCCGGCATCTCGTGGGAAAAGTGCACGCGGGAGCGGATACTCTGGTGCCGTGCCATCATCTCCGGTGACATGTGGCTTGCCGCCGGTTTGCCCGTCACCTTTGTCCAAAACTTCTGCAGGCTCTTCACCCAGGTTTCCCGGCCCATATTGCCGTCGACGATCAGCACCTTGCCGCCCGGCTTCAGCACTGAAAACCATTCCTTGAAGGCCGAAGCCGGGTCCACCAGCGTCCAGACGAGATGGCGGTTGGTGATGGCGTCGTAGCTATCCTTCGGCTCCATGGTGTTTTCAGCGTCGCCGGAGACGAAGCGGATATCGGTACCGCGCTTCTTCGCCTTGGCGCGCGCCTGCGCCAGCATCGCATCCGACCAGTCGAGCCCCGTCACCTTGAAGCCGGCATCGTTCATCAGATGCGAAATGACGGCCGTGCCGCAGGCAAGGTCGAGCGCCGCGCGCCCCTGCCCCTCGCCGAGATGCTTTCGGATCAGCCGCCGCCAGCCCTTCCGTTCCGCTTCGGAAAAGATTTCATGGCCGACGCTTTGATCGAAGGTCGCCGCTCTTTCCGACCAGAAATCGCGGATTTCATCGCGGATCGTGTAGTTCGTGTTCATGGAATTCATCGCAGGCACCCCCGGTCGTATCAGTTTGGAAATGCTCTAAAACATATAACTTGATTCACAAAGTCATATTTCTTATGCCTGCGGACATTATTCAGACGTCAGGGGAATTTCCAGATGAATTTCGTGAAAATGCTCGCAGTTTCCGCAGCTGCGATTGCCGGCTTGATGCCGCTTTCGGCGCCCGCCCAGTCCTTTACCATCAAGGATGTGGCTGGCCGCGAAGTCAGCTTCGACAAGCCGGTCGAACGTGTGATCCTTGGAGAAGGCCGCATGCTCTACGCCGTCGCGCCGATCGAGAAGGAAGATCCCTTCGTCAAGATCGTCGGCTGGCGCAACGATCTCTGGACCACCGACAAGGACGGCTTCACCGCCTATGTCGAGAAGTTTCCCAAGGGCAAGGACCTGCCCTTCCTCGGGAACCTGACCGACGGCACGCTGCAGACCGAAGCGGTCGTCAAGCTTCACCCGGACGTGCTGCTTCTGCCGATCGGCAACAAGAACGCGGCTGACGAAGTGAAGCTCGAGGAGATGCTCTCCGGCATCGGAGTGAAGATCGTCTACATCGATTTCCGCGAGCATATTCTCGCCAACACCGTGCCGAGCCTGAAGATTCTCGGCAAGCTCTTCGGCCATGAGGACCGTGCCGAGGCTGTCGCCAGCTTCTGGAAGGAACAGATGGCGCGCGTCACCGACAGGCTGAAGGCGGCCAATCCGCCGAAGCCTGGTGTTTTCATGTATCGCGCCGCCGGCCTGGTGGAATGCTGCGGCACATTCGGCCCGGATAATTTCGGCCTGATGGTCGATTTGGCCGGCGGCCACAATCTCGGCTCCGATTTCCTGCCCGGTTATACCGGCTCCATCAATGCCGAACAGGTCGTCGCCTCCAATCCCGAGGTCATCGTCGTCACCGGCTCCAACTGGAGCCAGACCAAGAATGCCAAGGATTATGTCAATGTCGGCCCGAATGCCACAGCCACCATCGGCGACAGCCGCAAGGCGCTGATCACGCTGATGGAAAACCCCGCTTTCACCGGCTCCAGGGCCGTGGCCGGCGGCAATGTTCATGCGATCTGGCACCAGTTCTATACCAGCCCCTACCAGTTCGTCGCCGTCCAGCAACTGGCCAAATGGCTCCACCCGAACCTCTTTGCCGATCTCGATCCCGATGCCACCTTCAAGGAGTTTCACGAAAAATTCCTGCCGGTCGCCTATCAGCCGGGTTACTGGGTCGACGCCAGGATCGGACAGTAAATCGCTATGGCCGAGATTGCCGCACATTCGATCGACGTGGAAGCCGGGAGGGAGCGCTACCGCGCTCTCGCCCGGCGCAAGCTGCTGATCCTTTTCGCCATGACGGCAGCGCTCTGCCTGTCCTTCGCCGTCGATCTCGCCTGGGGGCCGGCTCGCTACAGTCTCGGCGACGTCGTCTCCGCCCTCCTCGACCCCGCCTCCGTTTCCGATCAGATCCGCGCCGTCGTCTGGGGCATCCGCATGCCGGTCGCCATCATGGCGATCGTCGTCGGCGCGTCGCTCTCCGTCGCCGGCGCGCAGATGCAGACGATCCTCGCCAATCCGCTCGCCAGCCCGTTCACCTTGGGCATTTCGGCGGCGGCAAGCTTCGGCGCGGCCCTGGCGATCGTCACCAGCGTTCCGCTTCTGCCCGTTGCTGCCGGCCTGCTGGTGCCGGTCAATGCCTTCATCATGGCGCTGATCGCCACGCTGTTCATACATTTCGTCTCGCAGGCCCGCGGGGTCTCGGTACAGACGGTGGTGCTGCTCGGCATCGCCCTGGTCTTCACCTTCAATGCCGCCCTCGCCTTCCTGCAATATCTCGCTTCCGAACAGGCACTGTCGGCGGTCGTCTTCTGGACGATGGGCAGCCTCACTAAGGCGACGTGGCCGAAGATCTGGGTGACGCTCGCCGTACTGCTGGCTGCCCTTCCGCTCTTTGCCCGCAATGCCTGGGCGCTGACCGCCATCCGCCTCGGCGAGGACAAGGCCGCAAGCTTCGGCGTCAATGTCCGCCGCATCCGGCTGGAAACCATGCTCGTCGTCTCGCTGCTTGCCGCCGTGCCGGTCAGCTTCGTCGGCACCATCGGCTTCGTCGGCCTCGTCGGACCGCACATCGCCCGCATGATCCTCGGCGAGGACCAGCGCTTCTTCCTGCCGGGCTCGATCCTTTCGGGCGCACTGTTGCTGTCGCTGACCTCGATCGTCTCGAAATCGATCATCCCAGGCGTCGTCTTCCCGATCGGCATCATCACCGCACTCGTCGGCGTGCCCTTCTTCTTTTCGCTCATCCTCTCGAACAGGAGCCGATCATGGTAGCGCTTCATTTGCAGTCGGTCGGCGCCTATCACGGCCGCAAGCTTTTCGTCGAAGATGTGACGACGCCGGTGATGACATCGGGCGAGTTGATCGCGGTGATCGGCCCGAACGCCGCCGGCAAGTCGACGCTCTTCAAGCGCATCACCGGCCTGCTCAAGGGCCCGGGCCGTGTCGTCGTCGAAGGCTCAAAGGCGAAAAACGCCATCAGCTACATGCCGCAGGATACCTCCGCCAATGCGGTGCTGACCGTCTACGAATCCATCCTGCTCGCCCGCAAGCAGGGCCAGTCCTGGGCCGTCGGCGATGGCGACCTGCGCTTCATCGACGAGATCATGGCAGCGCTCGATATCACTTTGCTCGCCTTCCGCGATCTCGGCGCGCTCTCCGGCGGCCAGCGCCAGCTCGTCTCGATCGCCCAGGCGCTGGTGCGCGAGCCCGAAATCATGCTGATGGACGAACCCACAAGCGCCCTCGACCTGCACCGCCAGATCGAAGTCCTCGATTTCATGCGCCGCCGGGCGCGTGCCAAAGGCATGCTCGTCCTGATCGCCATCCACGACCTCAACCAGGCGCTGCGCTTCGCCGACAAGGTGATGGTCATCGCCAACGGCCGCATGCGCGCCTGCGGCGCGCCGAGAGATGTGGTCACTGCGGAGATGCTGCGGGAGATTTACATGGTCAAAGCCCGGATCGAGAAATGCTCGCTGGACCACGATCATGTCATCGTCGATGGGACGGCGCATTGACTCAGGGGAGCGAAGCCTTGAAGGACGAGGCGGGCCTTCCCCCTACCCCATCAATCGGTCAGTCGCTGCGCGGTAAACTTGTCAGTCACAAGCATATCGATCACCCCGACGCGCAGCGCGCCGGCGATCGCCTCGGTCTTCTTGGCGCCACCGGCAAGGGCAATGACCCGGTCCACCCGTTCGAGATCCTCGAGCGGAAGCCCTATCACCCGATCATCAAGCGGTGTCTTGACCGGCTTGCCGTTCCTATCGAAGAAGCGAAGCGAAATATCGCCCACGGCTCCCGCTTCCGCGAGATCGGAGAGTTCGCGGGCCGAAAAAATGTTGCCGGAACGCGCAAGAAGTTCGGATGGTTCGACGGCGCCGATGCCGACGATCGCAAGCGTTATGCTGCCGAAGAGGTCCATCGTCTCGCGGACGTACGGATCGGACTGCATCAGAAGTTTTGCCTCCCTTGACGTCGTCACGCCCTGCACGGGAAGCAGTTTCGGCTCGGCCCCGGTCAGCCGTGCAAGCCGCGTGGTCAGCTGCGTCGCATGCGTCTGCACCGAAGGATCTCCCATGCCTCCAAGGGTCTGGACGACGTATTTCGCCTGGGCGCTTTTCTGAGGATGAATGTTCTCGACCATCTTGAAAATGGTCTGGCTCCAGCTCGAAACGCCGATGATCTCACCCGGCGCAAGCGTCACCTCCAGGAGATGAGCCGCTGCCTCGCCGATACGGGCCATGATGGCGCCGTCCCGATCTTCCGTGCACTCGACGACGATCGCCTCCGGCAGATCGTATTTCTCGCGAAGCGCCGCCTCGAGCTCGCTATAGGTGCCGACGGGAGGGATCACACTGGTTCTGACGATATCTTCAGCCTCGGCGCGCTTCAGCATGCGCGACACCGTCGCCTGCGACAAGCGAAGGTGCTCCGCGATCTCCGCCTGTCGCCGTCCCTCGATATGGTACATCTGGGCGACCCTTGAAATGAGGCGGAGTTCGTTGAGGCGAGTCATCGCTAATCCCAGATTGAATTTTTATTCACCTTTAGCCTTTGTTTCGCGGAACGTCGAGCGGACGAGCGCATCATTCCAGCGATCGAGAAGTCCCGCCCGATCGAGGGATTGCGGCTCGATAATCTCGGTGTTTCGCGGCAGCTCCGCGACAATCTGAAGATCGCCCCACAGACCGAGTGACAGCCCCGCCAAATAGGCCGCGCCCAACGCCGACGCCTCGGGTGCCTCGCATTGGATCACCGGATGTTCGATAAGGTTGGCGACGCACTGCATCAGGAAGCGGTTCCGGCTCGGGCCGCCATCCACATAGAGCGCGCCAAGCGCGCCGCCGCTCTGCGTCCGCATGGCCGCGATCACGTCATGCACCTGCAGGGCGATGGAGTCGGTCACCGACCGGGCCATTTGCGCGCGTGTCGTATTGAAGTTGATCTGGGAGAACAGGGCTCGGGCGTCGGCATTCCAGTAAGGCGCCCCCAGTCCCACGAATGCCGGCACGAAGCCAGGCCCGCCCGGCTCGGCGCTCGCTGCAAGTTCGACGAGCGCCGCCACATCCGCAAGGCCGAGAATATCGGCCATCCAGGGAAGACTGGCGGCACAAACGAGAATATTGCCTTCGAAGGCGAAAGTCGGCCTCCCCCCGATACGCCACGCGACGGTTGTTGTCACGCCGTTACGCGGGGGAATGAAGTGCGGAAGCGTCGTCATGACCGACGAGCCGGTCCCGAAGGTCACCTTGCCGTCGCCCGGCTTGAATGCCCCATGACCGAACAGGGCGGCGTGGCTGTCTCCGATCGCGGCCATGATGGGGGTGCCGTCCGGCACACCCGGCAACCCTTGCGTTCTGCCGAAATCGGCCGAGCTGTCGAGCACCTCGGGCAGCAGCGCGATATCGACGCCGAAAATCTCGCCGAGTTCCTCGCTCCATCTCTGCTCCTTCAGATCGAACAACTGGCTCCTGGCGGCATTCGACGCGTCGCAGGCATGCCGGCGCCCGCCCGTCAGGCAGTGGACGAGCCAGCTGTCGATCGTTCCCAGCCGCACCGATCGCCCAGCCGGAACCCGGTCGAGCAGCCAGCGGAATTTCGAACCTGGGAACATCGCATCCAATGGCAGGCCGGTGAGCGCCTGCACCCGGTCAAGCTGGCCTTCGGCAATCAGACGTTCGCAATCCTGCGCCGTTCGGCGGCACTGCCAGCTGACCACCGGCCCAAGAGCCTCTCCAGTATCGGCGTCCCAGGCAGTGACGGACTCGCGCTGGTTGGAAACGGCCACGGCCTCGATCGTCACATCGCGACCGGCCGTCAGGCAGGCGTCGACCGCCTCGCAGACCGAGGCGTAGAGCCGGCGTGGGTCTTGTTCGACCCAGCCCGGCTTCGGATAGGAGATGCCGACCGGCGCCGAACCTCTGCCGACGATTTCTCCGTTCTCGGAAACCAGAACCGCCTTCGAATTGGTCGTGCCCTGGTCGATTGCCAGAATTGCCCGCATTCTATCCTCCCCGGATCAAGTCACGGCCGAAACGGCAAAAACGTTTCGGCCGGTCGCTGGATCCTATTACTTGCGCTTGATCAGCGCTTGCGCGGCGTCGGCGATTGCGAAAGGCGCCATCCCGAATTCGTCGAGCAGGAATTCTGCCGATCCGGTCGGGGCGTAGACGCCGGGAACGCCGAGACGCTTCATCGGCACCGGCGCATTGTCGACCACCACTTCGGCGACGGCGGAGCCGAGCCCGCCAAAGATCGAATGCTCTTCGGCTGTGACGATCGCCCCGGTCTCCCTGGCAGCAGTGATGATAGCCTCCTCGTCGATGGGACGAACCGTTGCAAGGTTGAGTACTCTGGCATTGATGCCGCGCTCAGCGAGGATTTCGGCCGCCTTGAGAATGCGATGGGTCAAAGTGCCGTTGGCGATCAGGGTGACGTTGGAACCCTGGCGAAGGAGATTTGCCTTGCCAAGTTCGAACTTATGGCCTTCCGGAAGCAGGTCGGGCACGCCGACCCGTGACAGACGCAGGAAACAAGGCCCGTCATAGGTCGCGGCCCAGGCAACGGCAGCAGCGGTTTCGATGCGGTCACAAGGCGCAATGACCGGAAGATTGGGCAGGACCCGTGTCCAGGCGAAATCTTCGATCGAGTGATGGGTCGGGCCGAGCTCGCCATAGGCCATGCCGGAGGAGATGCCGACCAGCTTGACGTTGGCGTTCGAGTAGGAAATGTCGGCCTTGATCTGCTCGAGCGACCGCCCGGTGAGAAATGGAGCGGCGGCGCAGACGAACGGAAGCCGTCCGCCATTGGCGAGCCCTGCGCCGACGCCGACCATATTCTGCTCTGCGATGCCGACATTGACGAGGCGTTCGGGAAATTTGGACTTGAAGCCGCCGAGCTTGGACGAACCGACAGAGTCGTTGCAGACGGCAACGATCGTTTCGTTTTCAGCGGCCAGCCGCTCAAGCGTGGCGGCGAATGCGTCGCGGCAATCATAGAGCTTGGGAGGGTTGATTGTCGCGTTCATTACAGTGCCTCCGACAATTCTGCCAATGCGATTTCGTATTGTTCTTTGCTCGGCACCTTGTGGTGCCAGTCAACCCGGTCCTGCATGAACGAGATTCCATGGCCCTTGTTGGTACGGGCGACAATACAATGCGGTCTCGCCCCCCGGTGTTCGAGAGCAGGAACGATTTCGCTCATCGTGTTGCCGTTGATCTCGGTGACTTCCCAATCGAAGGCTTCAAGCTTCGGACGAAGCGGCGCGAGATCGTTGGTTTCGGCCAGCGCCGCGCCCTGCTGGAACCTGTTGTGGTCGATGACCAGCGTCAAGTTGTCGAGCTTGAACTGGGCTGCCGCCATGATCGCTTCCCAGTTGGAGCCTTCCTGCATCTCGCCGTCACCGGTGACAACGTAGGTGTGAAATTTCGCACCCGAGAGCTTGGCCGCTTTCGCCATTCCGACTGCGACCGGGAGACCGTGGCCGAGCGGGCCGGTATTCGTTTCGACGCCCGGAACCTTGTTGCAGTTCGGATGTCCGTTCAGCCTCGAATGCGGCTGCAGGAAGGTGGAAATCTCCTCCTCCGGGATGAAACCGCGTTTTGCGAGTGTCACATAGAGGGCGCATGCCGTATGTCCCTTTGAGAGAACGAACCTGTCGCGGTCGGGATGTCTCGGCTGATCTGGCCAGACTTTCAGCACACGAAAATAGAGCGCCGTCAATATGTCGATCACTGACATTTCCCCGCCAATATGGCCGGCGCCCGCTTCAAAGACCGCCTGAAGATCGCGCAATCGGATCTCGCGGGCGATGCGCTCAAGTTCTGTCGTATCCATCGATTTCCTCGCGTGCATAAATATTCACTAGTCAATATTTTTGCACAAGACTCTGATTAGTCAACCCCCCTTGTACCAAGTACCACAGACATCCACCCGACGAAATCCTGTTGACAGCTGGAAAGCAAGTTGTTAATGAATTTTCCAGCAGGAGTGAATAATTATTCTAGCCTGAACAAATATCGGATACAGGCCTACGCAGAGGGAGGAGCAATGGTGGCGCTCGATATCAATGAACACAGGCTTTCGTCCGGTGCGTGGTTGAGCAAGCTCAAGGGAGCGACCGGCCCACTCGTCGGGCTGCTCGTGCTGTGCGTCTTTCTGAGCGTCAGCACAGACACGTTTCTTTCGCTTCGAAACGGCCTCAACATCCTCGACCAGATCACCGTTCTCGGCATCATGGCGGTCGGAATGACCTTCGTCATCCTGATCGGCGGCATCGATCTCTCCGTCGGCTCGGCACTCGCTTTGGCGATGATGGTCATGGGCTGGACTGCCAACGTCGCCGGCCTGCCGCTGCCGGTCGGGATCGCCTTTGCGCTGATCGCCTCGGCGGTATCGGGCCTGATCGTCGGACTGCTGGTGACGCAATTCAGGGTTCCGGCCTTTATCGCCACTCTGGCAATGATGTCGGCCGCCCGCGGCGTTGCAAACATGATCACCGATGGCCAGCAGATCGTCGGCTTCCCCGACTGGTTCATGATGCTGGCGATCGATCGCCATTTCGGCGTCATGACAGCCACGGTCTTTCTGATGCTGGCGGTGGTTCTTGCGGCCTGGCTTTTCCTGCACTTTCGGTCCGAAGGCCGGATGCTCTATGCGGTGGGCGGCAACGCCGAAGTCGCGCGCCTCGCCGGCATCAACGTTCCGCTGGTGACGATCGGCGTCTATGTCATGAGTGCGGTCCTTGCGGGGCTTGCCGGCGTCGTGCTCGCCGCCCGGCTGGATTCCGTCCAGCCGTCCAGTGGTCTGGGCTATGAGCTGGACACCATCGCTGCGGTCGTCATTGGCGGCACTTCGCTCTCCGGCGGCGCCGGCGGCATCGGCGGAACGCTGATCGGCGTTCTGATCATCGGTGTCCTGCGCAACGGTCTCAACCTTCTCAACGTCTCACCGTTTCTTCAGCAAGTGATCATCGGAATCGTCATCGTGCTTGCGGTCGGCGCGGAGACCATTCGGCGGCGTCGCGCCTGACGAGCGGGGTCCGCCGCGTTGGCGGACCCGGAATTCCGCCCCGGGCTTCGGGACGGATCAATACCCCGAGGGGGAGGACATACCCGAGGGTTCCATCAAACAACGGAGGAAATACAATGAAAATAGCGCGCACCATGCTCGCGTCTGCTGCACTGCTCGGCCTCATGCTTGGCCCCGTACACGCGGCGGAACTGAAGAAGCTCGGCCTCGCCGTTGCCAACCTTCAGGCAAACTTCTTCAACCAGATCAAGCAATCGGTCGAGGCCGAAGCCAAGAAGCGCGGCATCGAAGTCATCACGGTCGACGCAAAGGGCGACGGGCCGACACAGGTCAACCAGATCCAGGATCTTCTGACCCAGAAAATCGACGCTCTGATCTACATTCCGGCCGGTGCGGCGGCTGCGACCGTTCCGGTCAAGCTCGCAAAGAGCGCCGGCATCCCGGTCGTAAACGTTGACCGCAACGCCGAGGGAGCACCGGGCGATACATTCCTTGCGACGGACTCCGTCGCCTCTGCCAAGGCCGTCTGCGACTACATTCTGAAGGAAGCCGGCGGCAAGGGTAAGATGGTCATCATCCATGGCCAGAAGGGCACGACGCCGGAAGTTGATCGCTCGAAGGGCTGCGCTGAATCCCTGAAGGCATATCCTGATGTCAAGGTCGTCGCCGAGCAGTTCTCCAACATCTGGAGCCAGGACGAAGGCTTCCAGATCATGCAGAATATGCTGCAGGCAAATCCGGACGTTTCGATCGTGTTCGCACAGGCTGACGGTCTCGCCCTTGGCGCCGCCCAGGCGATCAAGGTCGCCAATCCGTCGCAGAAGATCGTGGTCGGCGGCTTCGATGGCGACACCGCAGCGCTCGAAGCCCTCAGCAAAGGTGTCTTCAACGTGACTGCGACGCAGCAGACGCAGAAGATGGGCCGCGATGCGGTTGAAAATGCCGCCAAGCTTGTCGCCGGAGAAAAGGTGCCGCCGGTCCAGCTCCTGGATGCCACGCTGACAACCAAGGAAAACGTGGCAGGCTTCATCGCCAACCATCCCTGATAAAGTAGGTCTTGAGGAGGTGTGCCGTGACTGATCCCGTTCTTTCCCTGAGGGGCATATCCAAGTGGTATGGGCCGCTCCAAGTTCTGAAGGATGTCAGCTTGGACGTCTATCCGGGCGAAGTGGTTGCACTTCTCGGTGAAAACGGAGCGGGCAAGTCGACGCTGTCGGGCATCATTGCCGGATCCCGCACGCCCTCCGAAGGATCGATGACATGGCTGGGGCAACCTTATGCCCCGGCCACCCCGAGGGAAGCGATCGACAAGGGCGTTGTCCTGATCCACCAGGAGCTGCAGCTTCTGCCGCAGCTGTCGATCGCAGAAAACGTCTTCATCGGACGCTGGCCGATGAAGAACGGCGCCGTCGACCGTGCCCAGATGGTTCGCCGGGCCCAAGACCAGCTCGCCCGCTTGAACCTTCACATACCCGCGACGCGGACGGTCGCCGGCCTCTCCACCGCAAATCAGCAACTTATCGAGATCGCCAAGGCGCTGGCTCTCAACGCAAAGCTGCTGATCCTCGATGAGCCGACAGCCGCCCTTGGCGGCGCAGAGACGGAAGCTCTGTTCGAACAGGTTCGCAAGCTTCGCTCGGAAGGCGTCGGCATCGTCTATATTTCCCACCGCATGGAAGAGATCAAGCAGATCACCGACCGCATCGTCGTTCTTCGTGACGGCGAGCGCGTGCAGGAATTCTCCGACAGCGCGACCCCGGTGCGAACGATCGTTGAGAGCATGGTCGGACGCCCGCTCGACCGCTTGTTCCCCACCCTGCCCGTTCCGACAGATCGTCCGGTGCTTCAAGTCTCCGGGTTGAGCTCGCCGGACGACTCCTTCCGTAACGTCACCTTCGAGGTGCGGGCCGGTGAAATTCTCGGCATCGCCGGCTTGGTCGGCGCCGGCCGCACCGAACTGGTGCGCGCAATTTCGGGCGCCGATCCGATCAGTGCCGGTTCGATCAAGCTGGAAGGCGAGGAACTCAGGCTGCGCGACCCGGCGGACGCGATCGCCAAGGGAATCGTGATGGTTCCGGAAGACCGCAAGGAGCAAGGCCTGATTGTCGGGCACCGGATCAGCGAGAACATTATCTACGCCAATCTCGACAAGCTGGGCGGTGGCTGGATCACACCGCGCCTCAAGCGCTCCTTTGCGGAAAAGGCGGTGGCCAAGTTCGGCGTCAAGGGCCGTGCCGAGCAATACGCCTCGGACCTTTCAGGCGGCAACCAACAGAAGGTCGTGATCGCCAAGTGGCTCATGCGCGATCCCAAGGTCGTCGTGCTTGACGAACCGACCAGAGGCATCGATGTCGGCGCTCGCGCCGGCATTTACGACATCATCGTCAATCTTGCCAAACAGGGCGTGGCGGTCATCGTCGTAAGCTCGGACCTCGAGGAAGTTCTCGGCGTCTCCAATCGCATTCTCGTGCTTGCACAAGGCAAGCAGGCGGGGATCCTCAATCGTGACCAGGCCAATGACGTTTCGGTCATGGAACTGGCTACCATCTAAAGCAATTCCAGCAAAAGTGTGCAGCGGTTTTGCGTTAGGAACTGTGTGAAAAAAAAGAGATAGAGCTTTTTCGAGATTCGAAGAAAAACGGAAATGCTCTGAACAGACAGAGAAAGGAAGAGCGGTGTCCGACATCACTCTGAACGCCCCTAAGCTTTTCGATCTCAGCGGTCAGGTTGCCATCGTTACCGGCGCCGGGAGCGGCATTGGGCAGCGAATTGCTATCGGCCTTGCGCAATGCGGCGCCGACGTGGCTCTGCTGGACCGCCGGACCGATGACGGACTGGCCAGGACGGCTGAACATATCCGCGCTGCCGGCTGCCGCTCGATCCAGATCGCGGCTGACGTTACCAACAAATCCTCCCTTGCAGATTCGGTCGCACGCACCGAAGCCGATCTCGGCGCTCTGACGCTTGCCGTCAATGCTGCCGGCATCGCCAACGCCAACCCGGCGGAAGAGATGGAGGAAGATCAATATCAGACGCTGATGGATATCAACCTCAAGGGCATATTCCTGTCCTGCCAGGCCGAGGCCCGTGCCATGTTGAAGAATGGACGCGGCTCCATCGTCAACATCGCCTCCATGTCCGGTGTGATCGTCAACCGCGGCCTGAGCCAGGCGCATTACAACGCCTCCAAGGCGGGCGTCATCCACATGTCGAAATCCCTGGCGATGGAATGGGTCGACCGCGGCATTCGCGTCAACACAATCTCCCCCGGATACACGGCAACGCCGATGAACACCCGTCCGGAAATGGTCCACCAGACCAAGCTCTTCGAAGAGCAGACGCCAATGCAGCGCATGGCAACGGTCGACGAGATGGTGGGTCCGGCGGTGTTCCTGCTGTCGAATGCAGCAAGTTTTGTAACCGGCGTCGATCTTCTCGTCGACGGCGGTTTCTGCTGCTGGTGATGCGATCAGAAGCCGGCAGTTGGAATATGAACGGTCTCGCTCCCTCCCTGGCTGAGATCGAGGCGCTGAAGGGACTAACGGGCATGATGACGTGCGATATCGTCGTCTGCCCGCCCTTCACGCCGGACAGCCGCTGCCGCGCCCATTTGCCGTCTATTGAAGGATGCGAGGAAAGCCATGAAACGCTTTGAGCAAAAGACTGTCGTCATTACCGGGGGCAGCCGCGGTATCGGCGCCGCGATCGCCAGGCGCTTTGCGCGCGAAGGCGCCAATCTCGTCGTCTCGGCCAATGAAGATCTGGTCCACGGTGTCGCCGAGCACATCAGAACCGAAGGCGGTAAGGCGATCTCTTTCGTGGGCGATGTCACCGACAAGGCGAGCGTCGTAGCGCTCTACGATGCGGCCGAAAAGGAATTCGGCACTCTCGACGTCTCGATCCAGAATGCCGGCGTCATCACCATCGCCCGTGTCGAGGACCTGACCGAAAATGAGTGGGACAAGGTCATGGCCGTCAACACCAAGGGCGTCTTCCTCTGCGCCCAGGAGGCCATTGCAAGAATGCGCAAGCAAAAGCGCGGCGGCCGCATTATCAACACCGCCTCCGGCCAGGCCCGCGACGGCTTCATCTACACCCCGCATTACGCCGCCTCGAAAATGGGCGTCGTCGGCATCACCCAGAGCCTGGCCAAGGAAGTCGCGACCGAAAACATCACCGTCAACGCCTTCTGCCCCGGCATCATTGAAACCGATATGTGGGCCTATAACGACCAGGCTTGGGGCAAACTGCTCGGCAACTATGCCCCCGGCGAACTGATGAAGGAATGGGTCGAAGGCATCCCGATGAAACGCGCCGGCTCCGGCGAGGACGTCGCCGGCCTGGTCACTTTCCTCGCCAGCGACGACGCCGCCTACATCACCGGCCAGACGATCAATGTCGACGGCGGGTTGATTATGTCTTAGGTGGCCTTGGGGCGGCATTGAAGCAGCCACTGCCTTTGGCTTCCCGCTCAAGGCGTCGTCGCTGACGCTCCTCACCCCCCTCATCCGCCCTACGGGCATCTTCTCTCCGCTGGGGCGAAGGGGGAGCAACACACGGTGGCCACACCTATCGCGACGTCTCAAATGGAGCGAGGCGCCGCCGCGATTCCGCTTCTCCCCAGCGGGGAGAAGATGCCGGCAGGCAGATGAGGGGGCGCACGGCACATGGCACATCTTTCATTGCCTGGGCAAAATGCCCCCTCACCCATCCTACGTCCGGCTGATCGAAACCCCACCATCCGCCAGCATCGCCGTCCCCGTCACGAAGCTCGACAGATCCGACGCCAGGAACAACGCCGCATTGGCGATCTCTTCAGGCTGCGCCATGCGCTTCAGCGCATGCAATCCTTCGACGAAGGCGAGCAGATCAGGCGTTGCATCCGGTGCATTGGTGATGCTGGCGGGCGTATCGGTGCCGCCGGGAAGGAGGGCATTGACGCGGATATTCTGCTGCCCGAGTTCGGCGGCGAGCACCTGCACGAGGCCGATCAGCCCCGCCTTGCTCGCCGCATAGGCGGCCATGCCGGGCATGCCGGCAGTGTGGCCGACGAAGGTGGAGGTGAAGATCAACGAACCGCCACCCTCACCCATCGCCGCCGACTGGTGCTTCGCGCCGAGGAAAGCGGCGGTGAGATTGGTCTCGATCGTCTCGCGCCAGCCCTCCAGCGACAATCCGGCAACCGGCCCCATCTCGCCGAGACCGCCGGCATTGTTGAAGGCGATGTCGAGCCCGCCGAAGCGCGAGACCGCCATGTCGGTAAGCCTTGCCTGCAGCACCTCGTCCCTGACATCGCCGGCAACGGCGACGGCTTCTCCACCCTCCGCTTCGATTTCGGCGACAACGGCGTCGAGTGCATCCTGCCGCCGGCCGTTGATCACCAGCTTCGCACCTTCCCGTGCAAAGACCTTGGCAGCCGCGCGGCCGATGCCCGAGCTTGCGCCGGTGACGATTGCGGTTTTTCCGTTCAGAAGTGTCATGTCGGTTCTCCTCGATTGTTGAGGCATCCCAGATCTCAGACATTCGGCGCTGCAGCCACCCGGTTCCTGCGCGCAACAACAAAGGCCCCGATGGCATATCGTCTCGGTCAGATCAGTTTCGTCGGGATCGCCGCATCCGACATGCCGGTTTCACCAGACAAAACCGCCGCTTGCTGTAGTTTCCACATAAGCGCCTGCCGTTACGTCAGCAGCTTTGTGCAGCGCACCATCGATTTATCCCAGGTGTGACATTCATCCGATTCCCTTCATGTATCTTCCCGACTAAGAAAGGGCGCACAGGTAAGGGAATCTCTTCATGCCGCGGTCACGCAATACTGAGGGCGCCATTTATATGAGCATGGCGATGGCCGGCTTTTCCGCGAGCGATGCCCTCTCCAAATCGGTGGTCGCCTATATGAATGCCGGCGAGATCATGTTCCTGCGCGGCCTCTTCACCAGCCTGCTCGTCTATCTGATCGCCAGGAAAATGGGCGCTCTGCGCTCCTGGCGTGTCGTGCTGCAGCCGGTTATCATCCTGCGCATCATCTGTGAGATGTTGTCCGCCGTCACCTATATCACCGCACTCGGCATGATGCCGATCGCCAATGCCTCGGCGATCCTGCAATCGCTGCCGCTGGTCGTCACCTTCGGTGCGGCGCTCTTCTTCCGCGAGCCCGTCGGCTGGCGGCGCTGGTCGGCGATAACAGTCGGTCTTGTCGGCGTCATGATCATCATCCGCCCCGGACCGGAAGGATTCACCGCTGCCGCCCTGCTCTGCGTCGGCGCGGTACTGACGACGGCCGGCCGCGATCTCGCTACCCGCTCCATCGATCCGAAGATTCCCTCGCTGATGATCACCGTCATCACCGCGACCTCCATCTCCTTTTTCGGCGCGCTTCTCATTCCCGTGCTTGGCAGTTGGCAGTCGGTCAGCGCGACCTCCCTTGGACATCTCCTGCTTGCCTCGGTGCTGGTGCTCGTCGGTTACCAGTCGGTGATCCTCGCCATGCGCACCGGGGAAATTTCCTTCGTCGCGCCCTTCCGCTATACCAGCCTGATCTTCTCCTCGCTGCTCGGCTTTTTCTTCTTCGCCGAAGTACCTGACAACTGGACGCTCCTCGGTGCCGCAATCGTCATCGCTTCCGGCCTCTATACGTTCTATCGTGAAGCCAAGCGCCGCGTGCCTCCGATCGCGCAGGAATCGGCGCCGCGCTCACCGGTTTGAGGCAGGATGATGACTGAATTCCCGCTCGACAGATCCGATATAGCAGGCGTCGTGCTGGCCGGCGGCCGCTCGCAACGCATGGGTCGCGACAAGGCGGAGGTGATGCTCGGAACCGAGAGCCTGCTTCGCCATGTACTGCTCCGTCTCTCGCAGCAGGTCATCTCCGTTGCCGTTAACGCCGACGCAGTCGCCGAGGACGTGCCGGTGGTTCCCGACCGCATTCCTGGCAAGGCCGGGCCGATGGCCGGCATCCACGCGGCCATGGTCTACGGCGCCGGCCTTCCCGCGATTACCCATGTCGTCACCGTCTCGGTGGATTGCCCGTTCTTTCCCACCGATCTCGTCGCCCGCCTGGCCGCAGCCCTGGCGCGGCCGTCGCAGATCGCCATTGCCGCCTCCGAGGGCCGCAATCATCCCGTCTTCGGTCTCTGGCCGGTGACACTGGCAGCCGATCTGGAAGCCTGGATCGCTACCGACGAGAAACGCCGCGTGCGCGACTTCCTGTTGCGGCATGACGTTACGGAAGTGGACTTTCCGCTGCATCCGACCCGCGCCAGCCTGCTCGACCCCTTCTTCAACATCAACACGCCTGACGATCTCATCGAGGCGCAACGCTGGCTGGAGGCCCTGCGCACATGACCGCACCGAAAATCTTCGGCATTGCCGGCTGGAAGAACTCGGGCAAGACAGGGCTTGCCGTCCGGCTGGTGACGGAGTTCACCCGCCGCGGCTACCGGATCTCGACGATCAAGCATGCGCATCATGATTTCGACATCGACAAAGTCGGAGCCGACAGCTACCGCCACCGCCAGGCCGGCGCCCACGAGGTCACCATCGTCTCCGGCACGCGTTATGCCATCATGCATGAGCTGCGCGGCGCGCCCGAACCCGCGTTCGAGGAGATTCTCGCGCGTCTCGCCCCCTGCGATCTCGTGCTGATCGAAGGCTACAAGCGCGAGCCGATCCCGAAGATCGAGGCTCGCCGCCTGGAGGCCGCCAATCGTGAAGCGTTGGCGCCGAGCGATCCCAATATCTGCGCCATCGCCGCCGATCATGCCGTCGGGGATACGGCCCTGCCCGTCTTCGATCTAGACGATACGGGCGCCATCGCCGATTTCATCGCAGCGGTCGTCGGCCTTGGCCGGGCGAGGTCCTGAAGCACCGGCGCCGCTGCCACATCTGAGACCCGGCGCCGCTTCGCCTGTCACCGCCTTGCTGATTTCCTTGGCAAGCTGCGCCTGATTATAGGGCTTTCCCAATCTCGGAAGATCGATGTCGGTGCCGGCGGGTAGATCGGCATAGCCAGTTGCCAGCACGATTGGCAGCGCTGGCAGGATGTCCCGCGCGGCTTCAGCGAGCTGTGCGCCGGTCATACCGGGCATCGAATAATCGGTGATCATCAGATCGAAAGGCTGGCCGCTCCTGATCAGATCAAGCGCCTGCGAGCCGGAATTTGCCTCGATGACCTCGTGGCCGAGATCTTCGAGCATGTCGACCGAACTCATGGCGATCAAGGCATCATCATCGACCAGAAGGATCTTCAGTCTGGACGCGGCCTGCGGGACGGAGAGCTCCGCCTCGGCCAGCAGCACGGGGCGCCGTTCGGTCGCCGGAAGCCACAACTCGGCGGTCGTTCCCACCCCAAGCTCGCTTTTCAGAAGGAGTGCGCCATTGAGCTGAACGGCAAGTCCGTGGATCATCGATAGACCCAGACCCGTGCCCTTTCCGAGTTCCTTGGTCGAGAAGAACGGATCGACGGCCTTCTTCAGCGTCTCCGCGTCCATGCCGGTGCCGCTGTCGGCCACCGCCAAGACGAGGTAGGCCCCCTCGCCGAGATCGGCGCCATTGCCGACGACCTCTTCCTCGCGCAGCGAGATGGACAGCCTTCCCCCCTCCGGCATCGCATCGCGGGCATTGACCGCAAGGTTGAGCAGCGCCAGTTCGAGTTGGTTCGCGTCAACAAGCGCCGGCGGCAGCCCATTCGGCAGGAGGGTCTCGATGCTGACCGAAGGTCCGACCGAGCGCCGTAGCAAGTCGTTCATCCCGGAGACGAGCTCGGCCAGATCGACGGGCCTGACCTGCAGATCCTGCTGCCTGGCGAAAGCCAGCAGGCGCTGCGTCAGCGCCGCTCCCCGACGTGCACCCTGGAGCGCACCCTCCACCAGACGTGTGGCCTTGGCATCTCCCGCAACGTGCTTGCCGAGCAGCTCCAGATTTCCGAGAACTACCATCAGCAGATTGTTGAAATCATGCGCGACGCCACCAGTGAGCTGGCCGATCGCTTCCATTTTCTGGGATTGGCGAAGCTGCTCCTCGGCTCTCTCGCGCTGGGCGACTTCTTCGAGCAGTGTCTGGTGGGCGGCGTTGACCTCTCTGGTCCGCTCCCTGACGCGTTCTTCGAGGTTTTCGTTGAGACGTCTCAGATTCTCCTCGGCCGCCTTGCGGGCGGTGGTATCGGAGCAGACGCCTACGAGTTTCCTGGCGGAGCCATATTTGCCTGCATAGAGCTGCGCGTGAACCTCGGTCCAATGCAGCGATCCATCCGGCCAGATCGTCCGGTGCGCGATCGAATAGTCGCGTCCGGTGTCTATCGTCTGGCGCAGGCGCGCCTGCACGAGATCCCTGTCGCCGGGATGAATGCTTGCAATCAGCTCGTCGTACGTCACCTCCTCATCCGGCTCTCGGCCGAAGATGGCTTTGCACGTCGCCGAGACGGACAATGCCATCGACGATAGTTCGAGCTCCCACGCCCCGAGACGGCCGGCGGCGAGCGCCGTCTGCAATCGCCGCTCACTTTCGCTCAGAGCCTCGAGCCGTGCGCGCGCCTCATATTGGCGCAGGCGCCCCTTCAACGCGGTACGGGCGATGCTGATGAAGGAAGTCGCATGGAACGGCCGCTCCAGGAAGGTGACGTTGCCGAGAACCTCGGAAAGCCTGGCAGCGGATGGATTTCGCTCAGGCCCCCCGCCGCGGGTGGTGAGCACGATGAACGGCAGGTCCGACCAGCTCGGCTGGGCCGAAACCCAGGCGGCGATCGGCTTGAGGTCGCCCGAGCGAACGGCCTCTTCCGTCAGGACACCAAGCGCGATGTCATCGCTGAGCGACGACGCAAACATGGAAAGGTCGGCGGCGGCGATCGAGGCCAGTCCGGCCTCGTCGACCAGCGAAACCGCCACCCAGGCATCACGGCCGGCGGGCGTGTAGATCAATGCTTTCGGTTTGCCGGAATTAGGAATCGCCGCCATCCCCGCCATCGGTCGACAGGAGCGGCGCCGACGTTCCGATGAATTCGGGAACGCCACGAAGGACGCCTTGGAACTCGACGAGAGGATCTCCGAACGTCAGGCCGGAACTGTCGATGCGATACTCCCGGATGGTATCCTCATGAAAGCCGGTCCTCTTCTTGATCACGGAGACGGCGCGGCGCACCTTTCCGGCAGCCTCGAAATAACGCAGCAGAATGACGGTATCGGCGAGATAGGTAACGTCGACAGGTGCCTTCATGTCACCGACCAGCCCGTGCTGGGCAACGGTGAGGAAGGTGTTGGCGCCTTGCCTGTTCAAATACTGCAGCAATTCATGCATGTGAAGGATCAGTGAATTCTCATCCGGCATCGAAGCCTGATAACCGTTAATGCTGTCGATGATGACAGTTTTCGCATCCGACTTGTCGACGCAGTCCCGCACGCGGTGGGCGAATTCGCCCGGCGACAGTTCGGCGGCATCGAGCTGTTCAATATGGACCTGGCCCGCGTCCCTCATCGCTTCGAGATCCATTCCAAATGCCTTCAGCCGGGCAAAGAGCAGACTGAGCTCCTCGTCGAAAATGAAGGCCGCCGCTTTCTCGCCGCGCGCAACCGCTGCCGCCAGGAACTGAAACGAAAAAGTGCTTTTTCCTGTGCCGGCAGGACCGAGGATGAGGGTACTGGAACCTCGCTCCAGGCCGCCTCCTAAAAGAAGGTCCAGTTTCGGGATATTGCAGGAAATCCGATCGCGGAGGTAAGTCGATTTGTGTTCGGCGGCGACCAGGCGCGGAAACACCATGACGCCGCCGGTCTGGATGATGAAATCGTGATAACCGCCTCGGAAGGCCTGTCCACGATATTTAACGACCCTCAGACGGCGGCGTTCGGAGCCGTAGCTCGGCGCAAGTTCCTCGAGATGGATGACACCGTGCACGACGCTGTGCACCGTCTTGTCGAGTACGTCGGACGTTAGGTCGTCGAGCAATAGGACGGTCGCTCCCTGCCGGGCAAAATAATGTTTGAGCGCCAGGATCTGCCGGCGATAGCGGAGCGAGCTTTGCGCAAGCAGCCTGATTTCCGACAGGCTGTCGAGCACGACGCGCTGTGGCTTTACCCGCTCGAAAGCCGCGAAGATTTCCTTCGTCGTCTCGCCCAGTTCGAGATCCGACGAATAAAGCAGGCTCTGCTGCTGGTCGGAGTCCAGCAGGCTTTCTGGAGGCACGACTTCGAAGACCTCGATATTGCCGTCGATCACCATGCCATGCGACGCCGCACCCGCCCGTAATTCGCTCTCGGTTTCGGAAAGGGTGATGTAGAGCCCCTGTTCGCCAAGCCGTGCGCCTTCGATCAGAAACTGCAGCGCAATGGTGGTCTTGCCTGCTCCCGGATTTCCCTCGAGGAGGAACACATGGCCCGCCGAAAGCCCTCCCGCCAGAATTGTATCCAAACCG
The DNA here is from genome assembly GCF_019685435.1 of Rhizobium sp. NLR10b. Classification (NCBI taxonomy): domain Bacteria; kingdom Pseudomonadati; phylum Pseudomonadota; class Alphaproteobacteria; order Hyphomicrobiales; family Rhizobiaceae; genus Rhizobium; species Rhizobium sp. NLR10b. The sequence goes on from NZ_JABDWV010000012.1 coordinate 204,646, forward strand.
GACACTCCGGTCCGGGCTTTCGCGGCAGGCAGCGCAGTATTCATTCATTGTTTCCTTCATTTTCAAGTGTGAATTAGTGGGGAGTGATGGAATGTCAAATCGCCGGCACTGCAGGTTTTCACCCCCGGCAAAACGCCTCTCATAGTGTTACAGCAAGCATGGACAACCGCTTGTTGGGGACCCGAATCCGCCAACTATCCTCGATAGCGAAGCGTATCGACGATGAGAGCGAAAGCCGCCGAGGCGTGCCGGCGGCCTGGATAATAGAGATGGTAACCGGGAAACGGCGGACACCAGTCTTCGAGCACGCGCACCAGCCGCCCATTCGTTAGATGCGCCTGCACGGCGTCCTCCGGCAGATATGCCAGCCCTAGCCCGGCGAGCGTCGCATTCAGCCTGAGCGCGATATTGTTGAAGGTCAATTGTCCCTCGACGCGAACCTTCAACTCGTGCCCGGCCCGCTCGAATTCCCATCCATAAACACTGCCATAGGTCGGCAGGCGGAGATTGATGCAATTGTGCTCGGTAAGATTCTGCGGCGTCAGCGGTTTTGGGCGCCCTTCGAAATAGGCGGGGGCACCAACCACGGCCATGCGCATGTCCGGACCGATGCGCACTGCAATCATGTCTTTCGCCACCTGCTCCCCCAACCGCACGCCCGCATCGTAGCGTTCCGCGACAATGTCGGTCAGGCCGTAATCGACGATGATCTCGACATTGATATCGGGATAATCAGGTAGGAGCCTTTCCAGGGGCGGGCCAGAGGATGGCATCCGCCGCATGTTCGCCGGCGTTGATGCGGATACTGCCGGCCGGCTTCTCCCGAAATGCGCTCAGGGCGGCAAGCTCGAACTCGATCTCGTCGAGCCGCGGACCAATGGTGAGAAGCAGCCTTTCACCGGCCTCCGTCGGCGAGACGCTGCGCGTCGTACGTGTCAGCAATCGCAAACCAAGCCGCTCCTCAAGCCCCCGGATAGTATGGCTGAGCGCCGACTGCGACACACCCAGCCTCGCCGCCGCCTTCGTGAAACTCTGTGCGCGGGCAACGGCAAGGAAGACGATCAGATCATTGACGGCAGGACGCGGCATTCATGAAACTTTCTCATAGGTCCTTGCCATGACTACCATCTAATCGCCACCAAAGGCACGCGCTAAATATCGGTCATCGCAGGACGAAGACATGCGCCACGGGGTGGACGAACCGTTCCACAAGCTCAGACACAGGAAAGGACGATGATGGAAATCAAGCGAAGCGGCTCGCAGCCTTCAGCCAAGGGACCGGCGGACTGGTTCACCGGCACGGTGCGCCTCGATCCTCTCTTTCAGCTGACCCACCCGGCACGCGCGGCTGGCGCCAGTGTCACTTTCGAGCCCGGCGCGCGGACCGCCTGGCACACCCATCCTCTCGGTCAGACGCTGATCGTCACATCCGGCTGCGGCCGCGTGCAGCGCGAAGGAAGGGCCAATCGAGGAGATCGGCGTTGGCGACGTCGTCTGGTTCTCCCCCGGTGAACGCCATTGGCATGGCGCATCGCCGACGACGGCAATGACCCATATCGCCATCCAGGAACAGCTCGATGGCAAGGTCGTCGACTGGATGGAGCATGTCACCGACAGTGAGTATCAGGCTTGGAAGGCAAACGGCTATGGAGAAGCGTGAACTTGGAAGGAGCGGTCTCGAAGTCTCGGGGATCGGTCTCTGCTGCATGGGGCTGAAGTATTTATGGCCCGGGGAAAGACATTCAGGAAGCGGTCGCGCTGATCCGGAAGGCGTTCGAACGCGGCGTGACCTTCTTCGATACTGCCGAGGCCTAGGGACCCTATAGCCACGAAGAGCTTTAGGAGAGGCGCTTGCTCTCTTCCGCAGCGAGGTGGTGATCGCCACGAAATTCGGCTTCGACTTCGATGCCAATGGCGGCCAGGGTGGGATGAACAGCCGGCCGGAACAGATCCGCGCGGTTACCGATCAGGCGCTGAAGCGCCTGAAGACCGATGTCATCGCCGAGGATCTCGCCGATATCGAAAGCGCGCTCGCCACCATCAAGGTGGAAGGTGACCGGTATCCCGCGCATCTGCAGGCAAGGGTCAACCGCTCAAAAGAAAAACGACCACCTTCTTTGACGGCCGCTTCTTGATTGACCGCATCACCGTCGCGGCGCCGGCGCGTTCTCCTGGAAAGCCGGGATCGCCTCCAGCTTGGCGACAATCGCCGAGATATTGGGCCACCGGGCGAGATCGAATCCCATGCGCCGGGCGCTAACCGCTTGCGGAAAAAGGAAGATATCGGCAATGCTTGGCCGGTCGCCGACGGCGAAGGCGCCTTGCCTGCGGCCGGCAATCATCGTTTCCACAGCCGACATTCCCTCACCGACCCAGTGACGGCTCCATGCGGCGACCGCATCGGCATCGGCGTTGAAGGTGCTTTTGAGATGCAGGCCGATCCGCGGCGGCAGCAGCGCATGGATCTCGGCTGCGATGGCAAGTGCAATCGAGCGGGCCAGCGCCCTATCCTCCGCCGTGTCAGGCAACAGCGGCGGCTCAGCCTCGATTTCCTCGAGATACTCGATGATCGCCAGCGATTGGGTGATGAGGATGCCGCTATCCGTCAGCAAGGCCGGCACCAGCCCCTGCGGATTGATCTTGCGGTATCCGGCCTGCCGGCTCTCGGCCTCCTCGCCAAGAATGGTGACCGGCAACGCCTCGGCCGTCAGCCCCTTCAGGCCGAGCGCGATCCTGACGCGCGACGTCGCCGAGGAGATTTCGTTCTGATAGAGCTTCATTGTCTTTCTCCCTCATGGCCTCGGATGAATGGCCGCCCTTGCGCCGCGGAAGCTGCCGATGCCGCTTTCACCAGGCCTGCAAGCGGCGAAGGCTCCTGCGAGCTTATGTCGTAGATGCAGGGTGCGGCAAACACTGCCGCCCCCAGCACGCAGATGATCATCAATCTCATTTTATCCTCCGTCGGCGAGGCCCCGACTGGCCTCGCCCTTTGTGCTTTCGGCTCCTGCCCGTCAGGCAATGCTCAATTCGACTTGGATATTGCCGCGTGTCGCCTTCGAATAGGGGCAGGTCCGGTGCGCCTCATCGACGAGCGCCTTTGCGGCATCCGCTTCGATGCCAGGCAGGCTGACCTTAAGGCGGGCCTGCAGGAAATAGTCGCCATCGGTTGTGCCGAGATCGACCTCGGCATTGACGGCGGTCTCTGCCGGCACCTTGACCTTCAACTTGCCGGCGGCAATGCCGATCGCGCCGATGAAGCAGGCCGACCAGCCGGCTGCGAAAAGCTGTTCGGGATTGGTGCCGGGCTGGGCGCTGCCGGGAGGCGAGAGCCTGATGTCCAGCTCTCCGTCATCGCTCTGCGAAGCGCCGTCGCGCCCGCCGGTGGTGCGGGTTCTGCCGGTATAAAGAACCTTGTCGATCTTGGTCATGGAAACACTCCTTGTTGCGTCGCTTCATGCGACTGGCCGCTACTGCGGCCGGGTTGACGGAGTTGGTTTGATGGATCGATATATCAGGCATGTTTCCGGAAACGGCCGAAATGTCACAAAACGTAGCATCCGGCGTCCACGACATTTTCGCCTACAAAACATTCTGATAGTTTTGACATCACCGAATGGTGACTTCAGCCGCCAGTCCGCCACCCGAGCGATTGTAGAGCTTCAGAGATCCGCCGATCTTCGCCGTCAGCTGCTGGGCAATCGCCAGCCCGAGACCTGTGCCGCCGGTCTCGCGGTTGCGAGATTGCTCGAGCCGGAAAAAGGGCTGCATCGCGGCTTCGAGCATATCATCCGGGATGCCGGGTCCGCGATCCATGACGCTGATGACGACGGAATTGTCAGCGCCGCGCTCGACGCTGAGCTCGGCGGCGCCGGCAAACTTCAAGGCATTGTCGATGAAATTCGATAGGATGCGGCGAAGGGCGTGCGGCCTGGTGAAGGCGGCGCCTTCAACCAGCCCGACGACCGTCACGGCCTTTCCTGTGTCCTGATAGTCGTAGGCTATGCTGTCGATAAACGATGCTAAATCGATGCGAGTGTTCTTTTCCCCGCTGCCGTGTGCGCTGCGCGCATAGGCGATGCCGTCCTGGACGAGACGCTGGATCTCGGCGAGATCATGCACCAGCTTGTCCTTCTCGGGTGAATCCTCCGCCATGTCGGCGCGCAGCCGCATCCGGGTGAGCGGCGTCTGCAGATCATGCGAGATCGCCGCCAGTATCTGGACCCGTTCCTCGAGATAGTGGGCGATCCTCTCCCGCATCGCATTGAATGCTCTTGCCGCATGCGCCACCTCGCTAGGCCCGGCCTCACTCAAAGCCTGACCGTCTTTATCAGGATCGAGTGCATCGGCGGCAGCAGCGAGTTCGCCGAGCGGCCGGATCGCCTGGCGGACGGCAAACCAGGTGCAGAGAATGAGCAGCGCCATTTGGATTGCGAAGACGTAAGGCAGCCATGCGGCGATCGGCATGACGCCTCTCGGCGTGACATCGATCGTCAGAGGCGTTCCGTCGCTCAGCGTCAGATGCGCCTGCAGCCGGTTCACCTCACCCGGAATCCGTTCGATGCGGATGGGAAAGCGATGCCCGGCGGCCGCCTCTATTTTTCCTGCGATCTCCCTCGCCTTGCTGGAGCTGTCGGGCACACCGGCCAGGCCGGGTCCGAGCTCGAAACGGTAGTTGCCGCGGCTCAGCCAATCCAGCAGGTCGCCGCGCTCACTTGCCGGAAGTCGGTCGAGAACGGCAATCGATGTCGCGACGTCGTTCTCCAGCGTGCCGAGCATCACCGCCTTGGCCGACATGTAGCGCTCCATGTAGAGCACGCTGAAGGAGAGCCCATAGGCGAAGGCCAGGCCCACCAAAAGAATGAGGAAGATCCGCGATCTGAGCGTTCTCGGCCACATCAGGCCCGATAGCATGGGGATATCAGCCCTCATCGGCGCGGCTCCGAAATTTCGACCGGAACCGAGAAGACATAACCTTCGCTGCGAACCGTCTTGATATAGGTCGGCTCGCGCGCATCATCCCCGAGACGCTGCCGCAGGCGGCTGACGAGAAGATCGATCGAGCGGTCGAAGAGTTCGGCGTCACGGCCCTGCGTCAGGCTCAGAAGCTGGTCGCGGTTAAGCACCCGTTGCGGATGGTCGATGAAGACACGAAGCAGGCGGTATTCGGCGCCGCTCAGCGCAATCGCGGTCCCGTCCTTGTCGAGAAGATGACGGGCGACAGTATCGAGCCGCCAGTCGCCGAAGGTCAGCAATTGACCCGCCTCACTGATCTGCAGGTTGGGCGGCAGCATGCGCGTACGCCGCAGCACCGCCTTGATGCGGGCAAGAAGCTCGCGCGCCGCAAAGGGTTTGGCAAGATAGTCGTCGGCGCCCATCTCCAGCCCGAGGATCCTGTCCATATCGTCGGTGCGGGCCGTCAGCATCAGAATCGGGATCGCCTTGTGCCGGCCGGCGCGCAGTTCCCGGCACAGCACCAGCCCATCGTCGCCGGGCATCATCACGTCGAGTACGATCAGATCGACGGCATTGGCTTCCAGAAAACTGCGCAACTGGCGCCCATCCGCGGCAACACTGGTCCTGAGGCCGTTCTTCTGCAGATAGACCGAGACCAGCTCGCGAATTTCACGATCGTCGTCGACGATCAGGATGTGATCGACATGATCCATATTGCCTATTCCTCAACGATTGCGGCCGCGCCCGCCGCCTCGCTCTTGTCGAAGTGCCAGACGCGACCTACGCATATTCCGCCCGCGTGAGCAACGAAGCTTTGCCGCCAATCAGAAGCGGTCGACGTCGATGACCGCCCGGGCGAAGGCCTGCGGCGCCTCCTGCGGCAGATTGTGGCCGATGCCGCCACCGATCGTGCGATGTTCGTATCTGCCGGAAAATTTTCCGGCGTAGGCGGAAGGTTCCGGATGCGGCGCACCGTTTGCATCGCCTTCCATGGTGATCGTCGGCACCGAAATCATCGGCAGAGCGGCAAGCTTCTTCTCATAGGCACCATATTTCGCCTCGCCTTCGACAAGCCCCAGGCGCCAGCGGTAATTGTGGATGACGATATCCACATGGTCGGGATTATCGAAGGCGGCCGCCGATCTGTCGAAAGTCGCGTCGTCGAAATTCCACTTCGGTGACGCCGTCTGCCAGATGAGCTTTGCAAAGTCGTGAGTGTTGCTCCGATAGCCCAGGCGGCCGCGTTCGGTGGCGAAGTAGAACTGGTACCACCAGGCAAGTTCCGCCTTCGGCGGCAGCGGCTTCTTGTTGGCCTCCTGGCTGCCGATCAGGTAGCCGCTCACCGATACCATCGCCTTGCAGCGCTCGGGCCACAGCGCGGCCATGATATTGGCGGTCCGTCCGCCCCAGTCGTAACCGGCAATGACAGCCTTTTCGATCTTGAGCGCATCGAGCAGGGCGATCATGTCGGCGGCAAGCGCCGAAGGCTGGCCGTTGCGCGGTGTCTTGTCATCGAGGAAGCGGGTCGTGCCGTAGCCACGCAGATAAGGCACGATCACCCTGTAGCCGGCCGAGGCAAGCAGCGGCGCGACATCGACAAAGCTATGGATGTCATAGGGCCAACCGTGCAGCAGCAGCACGACCGGACCATCGGCCTTTCCGGCCTCGGCATAACCGATATCGAGCACATCGGTCTTGACCTGCTTCAGCGCTTCGAATGACGCATTGGTCCCGGCCTTTACGTCAGGCAGCGCGGCGCTGGAAGACTGCGGCAGTTGGGCTGCGGCCGCTCCGGCCACGCCGAATTCGACGGCTGCAAGCGCGATTGCCGTCATGCCAAAGAAACGGCGGCGATGATGATTGATTTGCTCTGACATCGGTCTCTCCTGTCGAATGGATCACGGCGCTGAGATGACGTTCGGCTTGTATCGGCCATATGTCACAGGCTGCGGTTTTTGAATGCGAGTGTAACCTCCGCCTGCCGAGATACATTCTGATACAAAAGCGCCGCCTCGGCAGGGCATGGGCGGACGGTCGCAGTTTTCGCCGCCGCCTCTGCGGATAGGCAGTTTGTATTCGTTTGTATCGTCCGCGCTCCAGCGCAATAGTTCGGTACATTTTCCCGTCAAACCAGACACATCGGAGATACCTCCGCCCGGCTATCTCGCCGCCGTTGCTGGTTCGGGCCCATCGCCGTCCAGAGCCCGATCAAACGGTTTCAAAGGAAACGATGATGACACTTCTGATCATTGCCTATCTCGGAGGCGTGCTGACCATTCTCAGCCCTTGCATCCTCCCTATCCTCCCCTTCGTCTTCGCCCGCTCCGGCCAGCCTTTCCTCAAGAGCACGCTGCCGATGCTAGCGGGCATGGCCGCCACTTTCGCGCTGGTCGCGACGCTTGCCGCGGTCGGCGGCAGCTGGGCGATCCGTGCCAATGAATATGGCCGGCTTGCCGCGATCGTCCTGCTCGCGCTCTTCGGAGTGAGCCTGCTTTCGCCCCGCTTCGCAAGCACGCTTGCCCGCCCGATCGTCGATCTCGGCAACAATCTACTGAACGCCAGCGGCGGCGGACGCACTGCGCCGACGGTCAGGAGCGCGCTCATCCTCGGCGTCGCCACCGGCCTGCTCTGGGCGCCCTGCGCCGGACCAATTCTCGGCCTCGTGCTGACGGGCGCGGCATTGCAGGGCGCCAACCTGCAGACAACCGCCCTCTTGATCGCCTATGCCGCCGGTGCTGCGACCTCGCTTGCCGTCGCCTTGCTGGTCGGCGGTAAAATCTTCGCCGCGATGAAGCGCTCGCTCGGCCTTGGTGATCGAATCCGCCAGGCTGTCGGCGCTGCCGTGTTGGCGGGCGTGGCGGTTATCGCGCTCGGTCTCGACACCAGCCTGCTGGCGCGGCTTTCCTATGCCAGCACTGCCTCGCTGGAACAGGCCGTTCTGGACAGGCTGCATGCCAGGCCGGCCGGGGGCACGCCCTCTGAGGTGGCGAGCAACGACAAGATCATTCCCGCGGCCGATGGAAGCAAGCCTTTCCGCAGTGATCTGCCCGTCGAAGCTTATGCGCCTTCGTTCGACGGCGCGGTCGAATGGCTGAACTCGGAGCCTCTGACCAAGGAGCAACTGCGGGGTAAGGTGGTGCTCGTCGACTTCTGGACCTATTCCTGCATCAACTGCATTCGCACCATTCCCTATGTCAGTGCCTGGGCGGAAAAATATGCGGATCAGGGCCTGGTCGTCATCGGCGTGCACGCCCCGGAATTTGCCTTTGAGAAGACGATCGACAATGTCAAGAAGGCTGTCGGCGACTTTCGGATCGGCTATCCGGTTGCGATCGACAATGATTACAAAATCTGGCGCGCCTTTGAAAACAGCTACTGGCCTGCCGCCTATCTGATCGATGCCAAAGGCCAGATCCGCTATCACCATTTCGGCGAAGGCAATTACGGCAGGACCGAAAAAGCCATCCAGGATCTGCTGCGCGAAGCGGGCAGCCAGATGGCGGAAACGGCACCGGTTGCGCCCGCTGCCAAGGGCGTGGAGGCAGGTCCCGACCTCGCCAATATCCGGTCCGGAGAGACCTACCTCGGCTACGGGCAGGCCGAAAATTTTGTCTCGCCCGAAGGGCTGCAAGCCGATATGCCGCAGAACTACTCGATCACCGAGCCCGGCATTAACGCATGGGGCCTGTCCGGCACCTGGACCATCGGTAAGGATCAGGCAACGCTCGATGAGGCAGGCGGCGGCATCGCCTATCGTTTCAGCGCCCGCGATCTGCATCTCGTTCTCGGACCCGGCGCCGACGCCAAACCGATCCGTTTCCAGGTGAGGCTCGACGGCAAGGCGCCGGGACCCGATCATGGCTCCGACATCGATGCCGACGGCAACGGCACGGTCACCGGAACGCGGCTTTACCAACTCGTTCGCCAGGCCGGCGCCGTCGCAGCCCGCACCTTCGAAATCCGCTTCCTCGATCCGGGCGTCCAGGGCTACGCCTTCACCTTCGGCTGAACCTCAAGATTCCCGCCCCGCAACGTCAACCACAAGGAGTGACCCCATGAACAAGCATCTGACTTTCATCGCAAGCCTGGCCTTTGCCACCGCCGGAATCGCTTTTGCGGCCGAGGCTGCCGCGGTCAAGAACATCGTGATCGTCCACGGTGCGCTGGCCGATGGCTCTGGATGGCGAAAAGCGACCGATATCCTCGAAAAGCGCGGCTTCAACGTCACCATCGTCCAGGAGCCTCTGACATCGCTCGATGACGATGTGGCGGCAACGAAGCGGATTCTCGACCTGCAGGAAGGACCGACGCTGCTCGTCGGCCACAGCTATGGAGGCATGGTCATCACCGAAGCCGGCAACAATCCAGGCGTTGCGGGCCTCGTCTACGTCGCCGCCTTACAGCCAGACAAGGGGGAAAGCCTGCTGAGCCTCGCCAGCTCGAAGCCGGCCGGCAGTATGGACATCAAGGAAACTGAGGACGGCAAATATCTTTACCTCGACCCCGGCGCCTTCGCCGCGGCTTTCGCGGCCGACCTGCCGAAAGCCGAAGCCGATTTCCTGGCAAGATCGCAGGTCTTCGCCGCCAAGCAGGCCTTCTCGACCAAGATCGGAGAGCCGGCATGGCGAACGAAGCCGAGCTGGACGATCGTCGCCACCCAGGATCGCTCCATCAATCCCGAGCTGGAGCGTGACATGGCGAAACGAGCTGGCAGCGAAGTGACCGAGATCACGGCCAGCCACGCCGTCTTCGCATCCCAGCCGGAAAAAGTCGCCGACGTCATTGAAAAGGCGGCTGCGAAAGCCGGCCGATAGAGAGGGGTAAGACAAGAGCGCGCCCCCTTCTCCCGGCGGGAGAAGAGGAGGTCAGCGCCCCTCCCTGACACCGGGGAGGGGCGGAAGCAGCTACTGGTTGGCGGCGACCGGACGCACCAACGGAGTGACGCGGCGGATGGTGACGCGGCGGTTTTCCTGTTCGGGGCCCGACGTGTTGACCTTCAAGTAACGTTCGCCGTAGCCCTGCGTCGCCATGTTTTCCGGCGGAATGCCATAGACGTCGGAGAGCACATTGGCGACCGATTCCGCCCGCTGGTCGGAGAGGACCAGGTTGCTCTGGTCGGAACCGACAGCATCCGTATGGCCCTCGATCAGGAAGGTCTCGCTCGGATCTTTCTTCAGCACCTGGCTGATCGCGTCGGCGACCTTACGCAATGTGCGCGCCTGAGTCATCGGGATCTCCGCGCTGCCGGTCGCAAAGGTGATCGTATCAAGATCGATTCGGCGGACCTTGTCGCGAATACGAGCGGAATACTTCACCTCATTCAGCGAATAGACACGCTCCACCGGCTCGACGGGAGGTTCGCTCAGGAACTCGTAATAGTCCCTGTCCGGATCGCTGCGAGTATCGATGATGTATTCGTTGAGTGGCACGCGCAGCCGCATCGGCGGCAAGTCGGCACCCGCATCCTCGAAATAGTCGCGGTCCGGATCCTCATAGAGATCGGGCGAATAGTAGAGAACGTCCTCACGCCCGCGGGCATCGACGCGCGACCGCTGGATGATGTCGCCGTAGCGGTTGCGGATCGTGACGATGCGGTAACCCTCCGGTCGCGCAATCGTCTCGCGGTAACGGTCGCCCGGGAGCTCTTCGTAGATCGGCCGTTCGCCGTCGCGCAGGAACCGCCTGTCGTCGTCGCTGCGCACGATCACCTGATTGTTGTACTGAATGATCACGCGATTGTCGTCAGTCTGGTCGTCGACACGCGCCCCGTCCGGGCGAACGAATTGCGGCCGGGCGTCGAGTCTGGTTCCTTTCTCGCTAGTCACCGCCTCGAGCTTGACCGTCGGTGCCCTATCCGCGGTGGCGGCCTGCGCCTCGGCATCAGAGGTCGGCACCTTGAAGTCCTTGCTCTCGGCGCGCATCTTGTCGCGGTCGCGGCGGACTTCCCTGCCCTTGCTGCGGTCGGCATCCTTATCGCTGTCGAGCACGGCCGCACCGTTTTCAACCGGCAGGACAACGGTCTCGTTGCTCTTGGCCGGATCTTCGGCAATCTTCTTGCGGCGCTGCAGCTCTTCCGGCGAAACCTTTTCAGGCGCAGGAATGGCCTGCTCGGCCTGCTGACCGCCGCTGGCTTCAGGCAGCGGCTGGGCCGCGCCGGTGGCGGGTGCTGCCGGCTGTTCGCCGGCGGGCTGTTCGCCTGCAGGTTTCGCCGCCATGCCTTCCTTCGGTTTTTCGGCCGGAGCGGCTTCCGGGGCAACGGCCTTGTCCTGGGTCGCCTTGTCTTGGGTCGCCTTGTCCTGGCTCGCTTTATCTGCGGGCGCCACAGTCTCGCCGGCTGCGGGCTTCTTTTCGGCCGGCGCTTCGGCTGTGGGTTTTGCCTCCGGCTTGGCTTCGGGCTTGGCCTGTTCTTCGGTCGGCGTCACCGCCTCGGGAGCGGCTGTCTCGGCCTTGCTCTTGCCTTTATCGCGGGGGCGCTGCTTTCCTTCCGGCTTGGCCTCCGGTGCAGCCTGCTCCGTTTGCGGCTGGGCCTCCTTTGCGGCTGGCTGCTGCGCCTCGGGCTCGGCCTGCTGAGCCTCAGGCTTCTTGGGTTTTTTCGGCTTTTCCTGCGTTACCGGCTGCTGTTCTTGCTGCGGCGCGGCCTCCGGCTTTGCCTCGGGCTGAGCCTCCTGTTTGGCTTTCCGCGCGGGCTTGCTTTCGGGCTGTTCCGCCGGCGCCTCTTTCGGCGCCTCGGCTTTCGGTGACGCGGCCTTGGGTTCGGGTGCTGCCTTGGGTTCGGGCGCGGCCTTGGGTTCAGGCGCCGGAGCCTCCTTGGGTGCTTCGGCCTTCGGCTTTTCCGCAGGTGCTTCCTTTGGCTTCTCGGCGGCTGGCGCCTGTTCGGCTGGGGCCTCCTGCTTCTCCTTGTGCTTTTTCTTCTTCAGCAGCTCTTCTTCGGAAGGTGCATCCTGGGGCGCATCCTGCGCCACTTCGAAGCTCCCCTGTTCGACTTGCCGCGCGGCGGCTGCCTGCGTCTCAGCGCCGCGCACGGCGGCCATCGCCGACACCGGCTGCAGCGCCAGCGAGAGGGAAAGCAGCGGAAAAGCCGCGCTTGCGAACAATCTTGATTTCTTGCCCATCGGGTTTCCTCGATCCTGTTTGAGCTTCCTGAAGGCCGACAGGCCCTAGTTCCGCCCCTAGCGTCGCATTGAGGCGAAACGGCGAAATGGCAAAGCGCCAACCCGCCGATTTGTTCCGGTTCTAGGAAGCCGGGGATTAACCTCAGGTGAATGTAGCGGTCTGCCGCCGTTCATCTCGCCTGCTGTTTGCGCCGCGAATAGCCCGGGAATTTCTGTTGCATTTCCATGAAAAAAAGTCTGATTATCGCCGCAAGGCGGTGCCCGTCACCGTTGAACAGCAGCCGTCAGCCCAAGAGAAAAAAGCGCGATGGCTACCAACAGAGAGGATCCTCATGCATATCTCCACCCGTATCTTCGCGGCAGCCTCGCTCGCGGCAATGTCGCTCTTTGCCGGCTCCGCCATGGCCGATGGCGAGAAATACGTGATCGGCACCGATTCGACCTATCCGCCCTTCGAATTTGTCGATGCCAGCGGCACCATCCAGGGCTTCGACATCGATATCGCCAAGGCGCTCTGTGCCGAGATGAAGGCCGAATGCTCCTTCGTCAGCACCGATTGGGACGGCATCATTCCGGCGCTGAACGCCAAGAAGTTCGACATGATCGTCTCCTCCATGTCGATCACGCCCGAGCGCCTCAAGCTCGTCGACTTCTCCAACAAGTACTACAACACCCCTCCGGCCATCGCCGTACCGAAGGATTCGAAGATCACTGACGTTGCCGGCCTCAAGGGCAAGGTGATCGGCGCACAGACTTCCACGACGCATGCCAACTACGCCGAGAAGCACCTCGCCGACACCGAGCTGAAGCTCTACCCCACGGCCGACGAATACAAGCTCGACGTTTCCAGCGGCCGTGTCGATGCTGTCATCGACGACGTCGTCGTTCTCTCCGAATGGGTCAAGTCCGACGCCGGTGCCTGCTGCAAGATCCTGACGACCCTGCCGGTCGACAAGGAAATCAACGGCAACGGCGCCGGTATCGCCATCCGCAAGGGCGACCCGCTGAAGGAAAAGCTCAACACCGCGATCGCTGCGATCCGCGCCAGCGGTGAGTACAAGAAGATCCAGGACAAGTACTTCGATTTCGACGTTTACGGCGAATAAGAAATTCGGTATCTGGCCGATCAAGCGAATGGCGGAAGGCTTGCTCTTCCGCCATTTTTGTTTGACAAAGGTGGCAAGATCAAAACGGCAAAAGCCGTGAGGGGAATTCACGCATGGGCGGATTGTTTTCCGCGCTCGGCTCCTTCTGGAGCTCACTTGTGCACATTTTCGATCCGCTATGCGGACCCGTCGGCATCTTCACCTGGTTGGGTCCGTCGACGATCCTAGCCTGTGGCGACACCGGCTGGGGCGACGAGATCGCCCTTGGCCTGCAGGTCACCGTATCGGTGGCGATCGTCACCCTGCCGATCGGCCTCGTCATCGGCTTCCTCGTGGCTCTCGGCCAGCAGTCGGAAGAAAAATCGCTGCGGCTGGCGGCCGGCATTTACACGACTATCTTCCGCGGCCTGCCGGAGCTTTTGACGCTCTTCATCATCTATTACGGCATGCAGATGCTCATCCAGTCTCTTCTGGAGCTTGCCGGCTATGTCGGGCCGCCGGTCGAGATCAACGCCTTCCTGGCCGGCGTGATCGCTCTGTCGGTTGTCTTCTCCGCCTATTGCTCGGAAGTATTGCTTTCGGCTTTCCGCGCCATTCCCAAGGGCCAATATGAGGCAGGAGATGCGCTCGGCCTGCATCGCGGCCGCACGCTACGGCTCGTCATCCTGCCGCAACTCGTTCGCATCGCCCTTCCCGGTCTGACGAACCTCTGGATGGTGCTCCTGAAGGACACCTCCTACGTCTCGATCATCAGCCTTGCCGATATCCTGCGCCAGACGAGCGTCGCAGTGCGGGTGACCAAGGAGCCGTTCTTCTTCTATGGCATTGCCTGCTGTCTCTATCTGGTGCTCGCCATTCTCTCCTCCTTCCTGCTTATCTATGTCGACCGCTGGGCCAAACGTTCGGATGTCCGCCGATGAGCTACGCTGAGACATTGATCCCCCCGCAGCCTGCGCCCCGCGAGGTGGCAAAGCCGGTCACAGTGGCACGCCTGTGCGGCTACGTCTTCGTTGCGGTCTGGGCTCTGCTTGCCGCGCTGCTGATCTTCACCGTCATCAATGGCTGGGATCCGGACAAATTCACTCGCTACGGACCGCGTTATCTGCACGGACTCTGGGTAACCCTCAGTCTGGTTGCCATCTCCGTCGTTTGCGGCGCCATCCTGTCCCTGCCGCTCGCCATGGCCCGGCTGTCGAAGAACCGGGCTCTTAACTGGTTCGCCTATGGCTATATATATTTCTTCCGCGGCACGCCGCTGCTTGCCCAGCTGTTCCTGGTCTATTACGGCCTCGGCGTCTTCCGCCCGCAGCTGGAAGCCGTTGGCATCTGGTGGTTTTTCCGCGAAGCCTGGTATTGCGGCCTCTTTGCCATGACGATCAATACGTCGGCCTATCAGGCGGAAATTCTGCGCGGCGCGATCGAAAGCGTGCCGCACGGCCAGCGCGAAGCAGCAGCAGCCCTCGGCATCCATAAGACCATCGCCTTCCGCAAGATCATCCTTCCGCAGGCCTTCATCGTGGCGCTTCGCCCCTACGGCAACGAGATCATCCTTTTGATCAAAGGCTCGGCGGTCGTCGCCATCATCACCGTCCTCGATCTGATGGGCGAAACCCGTTACGCCTTCTCCCGCACCTTCGACTACCAGACCTATCTCTGGGCAGCGATCTTCTACCTCACCATTGTCGAGGCGCTGCGCCATCTCTGGGCCTGGATCGAGCGTCGACTGACGCGGCATCTCAAGCGCTGAGCATGAAGGGCAAAAGTGTATCGCGGTTTTGGGATTGCTAAAGAAGCGTGGCAGCACTCGTATTATCATGCTGCCAAACCGTTGAAAACAAAAAACAATACTTCCTTCGCAACGTATCTGTTAAGCTTGCGTTAACCATTCGCGTGCTTCCATTTCACGTGGCGCTAATAAAGCGCGAGTGGGAACGAGAAGAAGCTGAATACGATGCACAAGGACATGGAAAAGCAACTGCAGGGTTACGGTCTGACGACCGCCCAGATCCTCTACCACCTCCCGGATCACCCGACGATCCTGCAGACCTATGTCTGGCAGGATTATGATCTGGCACCCGATTTTCCCGAGATGCGGGGCTTCCTTAAATTCTGGCAGGAGAAGCTCGACGGGCCGCTGCATTCAGTGCGCTACGTCCACCGCAAGCTGATCTCGGCGACAGAGTGGCGGGCGTTGAAGGGCGAGTTCATCCTGCATTGATCACACATGCGCCTCGCCATGGCCGAATTCGCCTTCGTCCCGGTCTGGACGCAGGGCGAAATAGAGCATGCCCAGGTAAAAGGTGACGACGATCGAAATGACCGCAAGGCCGGGGAGTGGCCCGAGCACGGCATTGTCGATGACATAGGCCCAGGACTGCGCCTGCAGCGCCGGCGCGCCCTCCGTCTGCAGTTTTGGCGTCGAGATCTTCAGGCACCAGGCAAGCAGCAGGATTAAATACATCCAGCCGTAATTGCGTTTGAGCCGCCGATGCATCGCTTCTCCATAACTGAGCAGAAAGCGCGGATGACGCAGGCTGTTGGCAATCACCGCGGCCCATTCGCTGCCGGCCGCAGCGTTCGGCGCCATGATCTGCGCGAAATAACAGCGCTCGACCTGCCGGATTCGGGCGCGGTAGATATCAAAGAAGCGGTAGCGCCGCGCCTCGATCATCAGAAGCAGCGTAATCAGCATCACGCCGAACAACAACACGCCGTGATGCGAGCTTGGTGTCGACAACGACACCGAAAGCAGCGCCGCGACCACGGTGATCGCCCAGTTGGACGTCCGGTCGATGCGGTCGCGCCAGCTCGTCATCCGCCCGAGTTCGCCGCGGTAATAATGGCTGAGCGTATTGGTGATCTCGCCCGGCGTCGTGGGCAGCAGCAAGGGGCGCTCGCCCCCTTCTTTCCTTGCCGGTGGCACCCTGTCGTGCTCCGCTTTCATGGCGTTTCCTCCCATCGTCTTCTTTTTGGCCATTCTGCGCCTGTTGCCGCGCCATTGCAAAACTTCGAAAGCCGCCGTAGAGCCATGCCTGAAACAGAAGGACATGCACCGCGATGGCAAAGAAGATCGACGAAGAAGCCCTTGCCGAGGCCTACAATCGTGCACTGGCGCTGGAGAAATCAGGTGATGTCGAGGCGGCCGTAGCGGCCTACGAGGACGTTTTGGCGATCGATCCCGAGGACCACGGCGGAGCCGCCGTGCGCATCGCGGCGATGGGCCGCGGCGAAACCCCGGTCAAGGCGCCCGACGCCTATGTCGAGACCCTGTTCGATCAGCATGCCGAGGTCTTCGAGGACGTGCTCGTCGAGCAACTCGGCTATCACGTGCCGATGCTGGTGCGCCAGCGCCTGCAGGCATTGAAGCTCGGGCCGTTCAAGCGTTTGCTCGATCTCGGCTGCGGCACCGGTCTCACAGGCGGCGCGCTGCGCGAGCTGTGCGAGGACATGACCGGCATCGACATATCGGAGAAGATGGTCGAGATCGCCCACGAAAAAGATCTTTACGAGACGCTCTTCGTCGCCGAGGTTGAGGATTTTCTCGACGACAATGACGAGGACGCTTTCGACCTCATCACCGCCACAGACGTGCTGCCCTATCTCGGCGCGCTCGAACCGCTCTTCTTCGGCGCCGCCGAAAATCTGACGCCGGGCGGCCTGTTCATTTTCTCCTCGGAGACCCTGCCTGACGAATTGCTTGCCGGCCGCCCCTACATGGTTGGACCACACCAGCGCTTCGCCCATGCCGACGCCTATGTGAGAGAACGGCTGACGGCCACCGGTTTCGCGCTTGTCGAGATATCCGACATCAACGTGCGCATGGAAGACGGACAGCCGACGCCGGGCCATCTGGTGATCGCCAGATACATCGGCTGAAGATAATAGTTTCACGATCGGTGAACTATCTGTTGCGCGATGCCTGCGGACCTGATAGTTAGTCAGTCGGCAAAGTTTTCAGCCAGACAGGAAAGGTCGCCGCATGTCGCTCGTCTTTTATGGGCATCCGCTCGCCTCCTTCTGCCACAAGGTGCTGATCGCGCTTTATGAAAACGAGACCCCCTTTGAGAACCGTATCGTCGATCTGTCCGACGAGGCCTCACGCGCCGATCTCTTTCGCTTCTGGCCGATCGGCAAGATGCCGCTGCTCCGCGACGAAGCCCGGGACAGCACCATCCCCGAGACTTCGATTATCATCGAATATCTCGATCACTATTATCCCGGCGCCGTGCCCCTGCTGCCGCTGGAGATCGACCGGGCACTGCAGGTCCGTCTCTGGGACCGCTTCTTCGACCATTATGTCCAGATGCCGATGCAGACGCTGGTCAGCAATCGCCGCCGCCCTGAAGGCAAGGCGGACGAAATCGAGATGACCGCTTCCCGGGCGACGCTAGCCACGGCCTATACCATGATCGAAAAACAACTGGGCGAAAGCCCTTGGATAACCGGCGAGGCCTTCACCATGGCCGACTGCGCCGCAGCCCCCTCTCTCTTCTACGCCGAGACGCTGGTTGCGTTTTCATCAGATCAGCCGAAGCTTCGCGCCTATTACGAGCGGCTGCTGGCGCGCCCGTCCTTCGCCAGGGCGCTGGAAGAGGCCCGCCCCTATTTCAAGTTCTATCCCTATCACGACAGACTGCCCGCCCGCTTTCGGGATGAAGCGGAATGATCGAAAGCCAGGCGGATCTCGACCGCATGTTCCACGCGCTTTCCGACCGCAGCCGCCGCGGCATGATCGACCGGCTCGGCCGCGGCCCGGCCTCGGTCACCGAACTGGCCGCTCCGCTCGCCGTCGCCCTGCCGACGGTGATGAAACATCTGCAGGTGATGGAGGAGAGCGGGCTCGTCCTCTCCGAAAAATCCGGCCGAGTGCGGACCTACCGGCTGCAGCAGGATGCGCTCGCCGCTGTCGAACGCTGGGTGGAACAGCGAAAGACCCGTTGGACCGCCGCCTTTGACGGGCTGGATCAATTTCTCGCCGATGAGCCGGAGACACTCCCCGAATGACGATACGATCTGCCGAACATGCCACCTTCGTCATAGAACGCCGCCTGACGGCACCCGTCGCCCGGGTCTTCCGCGCCTGGTCGACGCCGGAGTCCAAGCGGCAATGGTTTGCCTGCCACGGCGAATGGGTGCCCATAGAATACGCGCTCGATTTCAGGCCGGGCGGTACAGAGAGGAACTATACCGCCGACACCGAGGGGCTTCTGCACGCCTATGACGCCCACTACATCGATATCGTCCCGGATACTCGCATCATCTATGCCTATGAGATGAAGCTCGGGCAAAGCCGCATCTCAGCCTCGCTCGTCACCGTCGCCTTCGACACCGAAGCCAGCGGAACCAGAATGGTCTTCACCGAGCAAGTGGTTTTCCTCGACGGCTACGCCGACAACGGCGCCCGCCTTCAGGGCACAGAAATCGGCCTCACCAATCTCGAACTCTTTCTCGAACGCGAGGCAAGCCCAATTCACTAACGCGGCCGGATGAAGCGTCACACGCTGCTTGATTTCTTCCGCGAACCGGCCGCCCGCACCGACGCATTTAGCGCCGCGGCGGCTCGAATGAGCGCCTTCAGCGCCTCCTCGTCGATCTCGTCGCCTTCATGAAGGTCGATGGCGCGCCGGGTGTTGCCGTCGAGACTGGAGTTGAAAAGGCTTTTCGGATCCTCAAGCGAGGCTCCCTTGGCGAAGGTAAGCTTGACCACGCTCTTATAGGTCTCACCGGTGCAGATGATGCCGGCGTGCTCCCACACCGGAACGCCTCGCCATTTCCATTCCTCGACCACTTCGGGCTCGGCCTGCTTGATGAGCGCGCGGACCCGCGCGAGCACGTCGCCGCGCCAATCCTTGAGTTCCTCGATCCTCGCATCAATCAGTTGAGAGGGAGAGGCTTGCCCGGTCCCTTCCTCGGAATCGATTTTCTTCATGGTGGCCGTCGTCTTCTTCATATTTATCGTTCTCCCATCGCCGCGCATCAAAACCTCACACCCGTTCGCCCGGCAAACGGCTCGCCTGCTCTACCCAGGAGGCGATCTGCGCCTCGTCGAAAGGGTCGTCCTCGCGTATGTCGAGGTAGCGCACCTCTTTCTGCTTGGACTCGCCTGGCGGTAGGGGATGCAGCGACGCACCCTTGAAGAAAGCCACCTTGACATAGCTGGCGTAGCAATGGACGCCGAGGAACCAACCTTGCCCTTCCATGCCGTAAAAGGGCGAGTTCCACTTGATCGCCTTGCAGACGCCGGGCACGGTTCTGCTGATCAGCGCATCGAGGCGACGCCCGATCTCACTTTTCCAGTCCGGCATGGCGGCGATATAGGCTTGCACGGGCGCATCGCCGTAACCCTTGGGGATTTGCGGGTTGCCGCCCGACAGAAGCTTCGGCGCGGCGACCGCCGGTTTGGCAGTCTCTTTCATGACTTTCTCCGCACCCTGCGACGTTTTGCCCGCCATGGATCACCTCCTATCCGCCGATGCATCCCACGCGCCGTTTCGCGGCATAGGGCAGCACAAACAGGCCGAACGGCAGCAACGCCAAGAGCCCAACCCAGACCGCCGACTTCTCCTGCACCATGGCGATGATATTGACGATGACGATCAGCGTAAAGGCAATCGACAGCCAACGGTGGACCTGCCGACACCAGTTGTTCCGGTTCAATGAAGCCTCCTCGAACGAGCCCGACCGGCCGCCGCCAATGGATTAGTCAACCCGCGTCAACACCTGTTCCAGCTTGTCGAAGAATTGCGGCCACCCGCTCCTGGCGCCGCCATAGGCCTGCCGCTGATCCGCCCGAAAACCCGACTGCTCCATTCGCAGATGCGTACCCGCGCCCGTTGGGGTGAGCGTCCAGGTCACGACGGTTTCGAGGCCATAGGCGCCCCAGCTGTAAGCGAGGGTCTTGTGTGGTTCGACTTCCAGAACTCGGCAGTCGACGGCGCCCCAATCGGCGTTGAAGTTGAAGTGATGGTCGACGACCGGCCTGAAGTCGCTTTTCATCAACCACTCTTGGATCAGGTGCGGCTGGGTCAGCGCCCGCCAGATCTTTTCCGCTGGAAAAGGCATTTCCCGCTCGATGACGACGGAACGCGTTTCGGTCGATATGTCTGTCATTGATCCATCCTCTTCAACAAATCTTCGAGCGCATTGAAGCGGCTTTGCCAGAAGCCGGCCATCTCGCTCGTCCAGTCGACGAGCGGCGCAAGCGCTCCGAGCTGCGCGCTATAATGCGTCTGCCGCCCTTCATGACGGTCGCGCACCAGGCCGGCTTGCTTCAGCAGCCCGAGATGCTTCGAAACGACCGGCTGCGAGACCCCGGCCTGCGCCGTCAACGCCCCGACCGTCTTCTCCCCTTCCCGGCACAGCCGCTCGAAAAGCGCGCGCCGGGTGGGATCCGCAAGCGTCCTGAAGAGCACGTCCTGAACGTTCGACATTGAAGACCCATACCCGTAAAGCTATGAATAGACCTATATCCATGGAGGTATACCTATGTCAAGCGACGAACAGAACGCGACAATCGAACAAAAAATGTATTGCCAACCCGTCAATTGATACAACAATCGAAAGGACTACGAATACGGCCATCATAGCCGATCCACTATGAATAATCCCTACTCGCCAGCCACGAGGCTAACCACAGAAACGCCGAAAGCCGCAGACGGCATCCGGCGATACATGCATCTGCGTTCATGAGCCCGAGGCGACTTTCAGGTTGCCGCCATGGCTGCTGCGCCGGCGAAGATCTGTTTGCGGCCGAATTTATTGTTGAAAGCCTGGCAAGCCCGCTCTTGGCGAGCGGACACACGCCTGACATGGCCGCCACCCCGCAGATGCCCAGAAAGATAGCAGCGGCGTCTGGTGAAATGGTGCCCGGAACCGCTATTGGAAGCAGTTCCTCGCCCTCGCCTTGCCCGCTACTTCCCCCGGCGTTCGGCGGCCAGCCGCTCGTGAATGACGGCGGGACCGCCGGCAAGACGTTTCGCAAGCAGGCTCGCCGGATCGACGATGCGCCAATAGGGCGTCACCATCGAAGGTGGTTCGCCCTTCTCCAGTTCACCGACGGACAGGTCGGCAATCGCACGCAAATGCCGCTGCACCGTCACCGGACAGCAGGCGTCCGCTCCGTATTGGGCAGCGAGACGGCGGCGCAGAACGCCAGCCTCGGTAAGGACACCTTCAGGCGCCAACCGAATCTGCTCTGCGACCATCTTCTGAGACGGAATAAGCATCGCCTGCGTGCCGCTGCGGCCTTTGCGGCGCGGCTCGATTCTTGGAATTTCGCTCATGTCACCCCCAGTAACATTGTGCTTCGTTCCATCTAGGGCTCGGCCGATCGGCGACCAGCCTCAAAGAAGCAATCGAAAGGAAGTCCGTCTTCACGGCTTTTCTGCTTGCGCCGTTTCAGTTAATCCTCAGGGCCTCTCACTCTGGATAAGGATAGGAACATATGGCTAAAGTCGCGTTCATCGGTCTCGGCGTCATGGGCTTCCCCATGGCCGGTCATCTGAAGACAAAGGGCGGCCACGATGTCACCGTCTACAATCGCACGGCCGAAAGAGCTGCTGCCTGGGCCGAGAAATTCTCCGGCAAATCCGCCCCCACTCCGGCCGAGGCAGCGGAAGGTGTCGATTTCGTCTTCGTCTGCGTCGGCAATGACGACGATCTCCGCTCGGTCACCTCAGGCGAAAACGGCGCCCTGCACGGCATGAAGCCGGGTTCGGTGCTGATCGATAACACCACCGCCAGCGCCGAGGTCGCCCGCGAGCTTTATGCCGCGGCAAAGGAAAAGGGTGTGGATTTCATCGACGCTCCGGTCTCTGGCGGCCAGGCCGGCGCCGAAAACGGAGTGCTGACCGTCATGTGCGGCGGCGATGAAGCCGTCTTCGAGAGAGCCCGGCCGGTGATCGACGCCTATGCGCGTATGGTCGGCCTGATGGGGCCAGCTGGCTCCGGACAGCTTACCAAGATGGTCAACCAGATCTGCATCGCTGGCCTCGTCCAGGGGCTTTCAGAAGCGCTGCACTTCGGCAAGCGCGCCGGCCTCGATATTGAAAAGGTCGTCGAGGTAATCTCGAAAGGCGCGGCCGGCTCCTGGCAGATGGAAAATCGCCACAAGACCATGAACGCCGGCAAATATGATTTCGGCTTCGCGGTCGACTGGATGCGGAAAGACCTTGGCATCGTGCTCGCCGAAGCCCGCAGCAACGGCGCCAAGCTGCCGGTCACCGCCCTCGTCGACCAGTTCTACGGCGATGTGCAGGCGATGGGCGGCAATCGTTGGGACACTTCTTCGCTGCTCGCCCGGCTTGAGAAATGATCGGTCGCTCTTCCGATCCGGCTGAACTGATCGCGCATCTCGAAACGCTGCGCTCGGAGGAGAATGCCGCTGGAATGGCGCGATTCGGCATCGTCACCGACCGCGCCCTCGGAATTCCCAATCCTGATATCAGGGCGGTCGCCAGATTGGCGAAGAGGAATCACCTCAGGGCAATGCAGCTCTGGCGAAGCAATATTCGCGAGGCTCGGCTGCTCGCTCTCTATACCGCCGAGCCGAAGCGGCTGACGCCGGAAGAAGCAAGAAACTGGGCTCATGATTTCGACTCCTGGGAAATCGTCGACTGCGCCGCCGATCTCTTCGTCGAGGCGGGCCTGGACGAGCTCATTCCTGAATTCGCTGCCGACGAGCGCGAATTTGTTCGTCGCGCCGCCTTCGCCATGATCGCGGGCGCCGCCGTACATCGAAAGGGCGCTACCGATACGGCCATCCTCTCCTGGCTGCCTGTGATCGAGGCGCATTCCGGCGATTCCCGCAACTTCGTACGCAAGGCGGTCAATTGGGCACTGCGCAGCATCGGCAAGCGCAATCGCGCCTGCCATGGACCGGCACTGGGGTTGGCGAAGCTGTTGGCTGAACGTCCAAATAAAACCGCCCGCTGGATCGGCAGGGATGCGGTCAGGGAGCTGAGCGGTGAAAGGCTGTTGGCACGGCTGGAATAGCGCGATGCGTCCCAGGCTGAGGCTGTCGCCTCGTCGTCAATGACACTTGGATTTTTCCACCACAAAATCGATGAGCACTCTGACCGCCGGCGGCATGCACTTGGCGGTTGTGAAGACGATATGGAACTGACTTTCTTCCGACTGCCATTCCGGCAGCACCCGCACCAGCCCGCCGGCCTGCAGATCCGCCTCACACGCGCTTTCGAGCAGAAGTCCGAAGCCGCGGCCGGCGAGCGCTGGATCGAGAATGGCGGTCACGCTGCGGCAGGTCAACCTCGGCTGATGCCGGATTACCCGTTTGTCGTCATTCGGAGCGATGAGCTCCCAGGTATGGAACGACACCCACGGGGTCATCGCCAGCGTCGGAAGGTCGGCGAGCTCGTCGACGCAATTTCAACCGCCGATACGTTCGATGAGCGACGGACTTGCGACCAGAACGCGCCGCGCCCGGTCGAGCTTGCGCATCGTCCGGCTCGTCTGTATCTCCGGCTCGCTGGTCGCCCCACCTCAAGATCGATTCGTTGATGAGGTCGGCGCGGCGGTCGGAGCCGATAATCTGCAGCTTTATCTTCGGAAAGCGTTCGAGGAATTCAGGCAGGATACCTCCGACCGAAATGTCGACCAGACCTAGCGGGCAGCCCGTCCGCACCACGCCCGGCGGGTCGGATTGAGCCTCGGTGACGATCGATTTGCCGGGGTCGGCCTCCTGCAGAATGGTCTGGCATCTTTCGTAAAAAGCTTGACCGATCTCTGTCACCCGGAAGTGACGGGTCGAACGCTCTATGAGCCGTGCGCCAAGCCCATCCTCAAGTCGGCTGACCCGCCTGCTCAATTTTGAGCGCGGTATTTTGAGATTGCGACTTGCAGAAGCAAAACCACCGCTGGAGACGACGGCTGCAAATAATAATAGTCGTTGAGATCGTCCATACGAACAAGCTGTCCGAGAGTAGGAATGAATGCCGCCCCCCGAAAGGGCTGTATCCTCTCTCCACCAAAGCTGTAATCACATTGTCGGTATTGGATTTTCTTTCCACGACCCGTCGCGGCAACGCCAATCAATGGCCAACGGTCAATCCAAACTCTCTTGAGAATAAGCATGGCCTTAAGCAAGGCCGACAGGATGCCGACGTGCGATACACAACATGCCGGTTCGGCTTACCTGGATGACGCTCCGGAAAGACAGCCACAAGAGCGCGTCTCAAAAACGCTGCAAGGACGGTCCGGCAGGGAAGACCGGACCCGTCCCCGTAGCTGATCGGAGGTCACTCGGATCAGAAACTGATTGAAGCGTCCCCGGTCTGAAGACCGGGGACACTCACCAAGTGGATTAGAACGAACGCTGCAGGCGGAAGTAGCCCGAGGTAGAGTCGTCAGCGTCTTCCGGATCGAGGTACTGAACCGAAGCCTTGGCGTAGAAGTTGTCGACGATCTGGTAATCAACCGTCAGACCAA